>NZ_JAAGPO010000154.1:0-26811 GCF_017104825.1 Burkholderia sp. Ac-20345
TTGGACGACATGCCGCCTGCCGGCCCCGACGATTTCGCGTGGTTCGATGCGGCGCCGCCGGGCGACCCCGTGCCGGCGGCCGAATCGCGTCCCGCCGGTACGCCGGTTGCCGCGCTCGACTGGGATGCGCTGGCCGCGCGCGTGGCCGATTGCACGCTGTGCCGGCTGTGTGAGAAGCGCACCAACACCGTGTTCGGTGTCGGCGACCGCGAAGCGGACTGGATGCTGATCGGCGAAGCGCCGGGCGAGAACGAGGACAAGCAGGGCGAGCCGTTCGTCGGCCAGGCCGGCAAGCTGCTCGACAACATGCTGCAGTCGCTGTCGCTCAAGCGCGGTGACAACGTATACATCGCGAACGTGATCAAGTGCCGGCCGCCCGGCAACCGCAATCCGGAGCCGGACGAGGTTGCGAGCTGCGAGCCGTATCTGCAGCGCCAGGTCGCGCTCGTGAAGCCGAAGCTGATCGTCGCGCTCGGCCGCTTCGCCGCGCAGACCCTGCTGAAGACGGACGCGAGCATTGCGTCGCTGCGCGGCCGCGTGCATATGTACGAAGGCGTGCCGGTGATCGTGACCTACCACCCGGCGTACCTGTTGCGCAGCCTGCAGGACAAGTCGAAGGCGTGGGCCGACCTTTGCCTCGCGCGCGACACGTTCCGGCGCGCAGACGGCGCCGACGCGAACGGGCCGGCCGGACAATGACGGCCGGCGCGGCGTTCGCATTCGTCGATACGCTGCACGACGTCGCGGTTCGGGATCTGGGCTGGCTGCTGGCCAGCCCGAGCCTGCTCACCGCGGTACCGGACGCGCCGCTTGCGCGCCCATGGCTGGATGCGGCCGGACAGTCGGCCGTCGAAGCCTGGCTCGCCGCGCTCGATGCGCAGCCCGAGCCGCTGCATCGCGCGCTCGACGGGTTCCGGCCCACCCGGCTCGGCCGCTACGCCGAATGCCTGCTCGAGTATTTCCTGACGCACGGGCCGGTGCTGCGGCTCGTCGCGGCCAATCTGCCGCTGCGCAGCAACGGCAAGACGCTCGGCGAAGTCGATTTTCTCGTCGACGCGCCGGACGGGCGGCGCCTGCACTGGGAACTCGCGGTGAAGTGCTACCTGTGCGCGCCGGTGCAAGCCGGCGCATCGCTGGCGGATTTCGTCGGCCCCAACCTCGTCGACCGGTTCGACCGCAAGCGCAGCCGGTTACTTGAGCACCAACTGCGGCTGGGCGATCGCGACGGGTTTGCGCGGCTCGGCTACGGCGCGCCGTCCGACGCGCAGATGTTCATCAAGGGCTGGTTGTTCTATCCGTACGGTGCGCCGTTGCCGCCGGTGTCCGCGGAAATCGCGCCGGATCACCCGCATGGGTTCTGGCTGACGCACGCGCAGTGGCCGGCGTGGGCGGCCGCGCAGCGTGCCGGCATCGCATGGAGCGTGTTGCCGCGGCTGGCGTGGTTGGCGCCGCGACGTGCCGCCGCCGATACCGGATTCGAACCCGAGCCGCTGGCGGCCGCTCTGGAGCTGCCGCCCGTGCTGACGGCGCGCGAAGCCCCCGCGCTGATCGGCATTCATGAAAAGGGCAGTGACGGCACGTGGCGCGAAACGGCGCGCGGCTTCGTCGTGCCGGACGACTGGCCGGTACGCGCACAGGCGTTTGCGGCGCAGGATCACTGACGCCGCGTCACCCGGTGCTTACCACCAGCGATGGAAGTGATGGACAGGGCCGACGCCGTGGCCGACGTCGAGGCGGCCGCTCGCGGTGATCGCGCCGGTCAGGTAGGTCTTGGCTTCGCGCACCGCGCTTTCGAGGTCGGGCTGCTGCGGCAGCAGCGCGGCGATCGCCGACGACAGCGTGCAGCCGGTGCCGTGCGTGTTGCTGACCGGCACGCGTGCGCCGCCGAGCCGCACGGTGCGCGTCGCTTCGACGAGCCAGTCGGGGCTCGCGGACGCGTCAGGCAGGTGGCCGCCTTTCATCAGCACGGCGCGCGCGCCCGTCTGCAACAATGCCTGGCCTTGCCGGACCATGTCGTCTTCGGTGGTTGCGGGCACATCGTTCAACAGCGCGGCCGCTTCGGGCAGGTTCGGCGTCACGACCGTCGCGAGCGGCAACAGCGCATCGCGCAACGCGTCGACCGCATCGGGCGCAAGCAGCGCGTGCGAACTCTTCGAGATCATCACCGTGTCGAGCACGACGAAGCGCGGCGCGTAACGGCGCAGCGCGTCGGCGACCGCGTGCACGATCGCCGCATTCGCGAGCATCCCGATCTTGACCGCATCGATGCGGATATCACCGAACACCGCGTCGAGCTGCGCGGTCACGAACGTCGCGTCCGGCGCGTGGACACCCGTCACGCCGCGCGTGTTCTGGGCGGTCAGCGCAGTGATCACGCTTGCGCCATACGCGCCGAGCGCGGAAAAGGTCTTCAGGTCGGCCTGGATGCCTGCGCCGCCGCCCGAATCGGAGCCGGCGATCGTCAGGATGTTGGGTATCGGGTGCGTCATGAGGGCAACGCGCCGGTTCGAGGACCGGCGCCGGCGGACGGAAACGGGAAGTGTGGCGTCAGTGCCGCGATTCGCCGATCAGCGCGACCGAGTCGAACTGACGCTGGTTCGCCTGGTGGCGGCGCATCACGAGCCACATCGTCAGGCAGACGAACGTGCCGAACAGCACGATCACGACGCCGACCGGCACGTCGAGCCACACGAGCACCGCATACAGGCACAGCATCACGAGCACCGACAGGTTCTCGTTGAAGTTCTGCACCGCGATCGAGTGGCCGGCCGACAGCAGCACGTGGCCGCGATGCTGCAGCAGCGCGTTCATTGGAACGACGAAGTAGCCGGACAGCGCGCCGACGCACATCAGGAATATGTACGCGATGATCAGGTACACGGGCATGCGCAGGTGGCCGAAGTGCACGACCCAGTTCGACGGGAACAGGTCGCGCGTATAGAACGCCATCAGCATCACCGCGATGCCCATGATGATGCCGACGGGCAGCACGGTCAGCGACTTCTTCAACGGGATCCGGGCGGCGGCGGCGATTGCGCCCGCCGCGACGCCGACGGCGACCACGGCCTGCAGGATCGCGCCTTCCGACAGCGACATGCCGAGCGACACTTCAGCCCACTTCAGCACGATGAACTGCAGCGTCGCGCCCGCGCCCCAGAACAACGTCGTGACCGCCAGCGAGATCTGGCCGAGCTTGTCGCGCCACAGCACCATGAAGCAGTCGGCGAAATCGGTGAGGAGCTTGACCGGGCCGCGTTCCTGCTTCGGGTAGCGGGCGCCGGTATCGGGAATGCGCAGGTTGAACAGCGCGGCGATCACGTAGATCGCCATGATGATCGCCATCGCCGCTTCGGCGGGCGTGCCGATCCAGGCGGGGGTGTGCGCGATCACGTGCGACGCGATGTGCGGGCTGATCAGCGCACCGCCGAGCACGGTGCCGAGGATGATCGAGCTGACGGTCGTGCCTTCGATCCAGCCGTTCGCCGCGACCAGCCGGTCGGCCGGCAGCAGCTCGGTGAGGATGCCGTATTTCGCGGGCGAGTAGGCCGCCGCGCCGAAGCCGACGATCCCGTACGCGATCAGCGGGTGGGCGCCGAACAGCATGATCATGCAGCCGACGACCTTGATCGAGTTGGTGATGAACATCACGCGGCCCTTCGGGCGCGAATCCGCGAAAGCGCCGACATAGGCCGCCAGCACCACATAGGACAACACGAAGAACAGCTTCAACAGCGGTGTCATCCAGTTGGGCGCGTGGAGGTCTTTCAGCAGGGCGATGGCGGCGATGAGGAGCGCATTGTCGGCCAGCGACGAGAAAAACTGCGCGGCCATGATGGTGTAAAAACCTTTTTTCATCTGATGCGATGCTTTCGTCGCTGCGGCAGGGCCGCGTAGGCCGCCTGGTATGCGATCGGCTTATTCCGTTCGAAATGGGTTGTGCGCACGGCTTTATAACATGAAAATACGCCAATTCGGACTAGCAAGATTCCCCGATCGTTCCGCAAATTGTCGGCTTCAGTGCTCAAAAGGCGCGGTAAGCTGATGATTCGCAAGCGTCTTTACGTAAATTTCCCATGCCGCGCCCGATCTCCGCCACCATCCATACCGCCGCTCTCGCGAACAATCTCTCCGTCGTCCGCCGCTTTGCCGGCCCGTCCAAGGTCTGGGCGGTCGTCAAGGCCAACGCGTACGGTCACGGTCTCGCGCGTGCGTTTCCCGGCCTGCGCGGCACCGACGGCTTCGGCCTGCTCGACCTCGACGAGGCTGTCAAGCTGCGTGAGCTCGGCTGGGCCGGCCCGATCCTGCTGCTCGAAGGGTTCTTCCGCTCGACCGACATCGACGTGATCGACCGCTACAGCCTGACGACGACCGTCCACAACGACGAGCAGATGCGGATGCTGGAAACGGCGCGGCTGTCGAAGCCCGTCAACGTGCAGCTCAAGATGAACAGCGGGATGAACCGGCTCGGCTACACGCCGGAGAAATACCGTGCCGCATGGGAGCGTGCCCGCGCGTGCCCCGGCATCGGCCAGATCACGTTGATGACCCATTTTTCGGATGCCGACAACGAGCGCGGCGTCGCCGAGCAGCTCGCGACGTTCGAGCGCGGCGCGGAAAACATCGCCGGCGCTCGCAGCCTCGCGAACTCCGCGGCCGTGCTGTGGCATCCGGCTACGCACTTCGACTGGGTGCGCCCGGGGATCGTGCTGTACGGCGCGTCGCCGTCCGGGCTGTCGTCCGACATCGCCGATACCGGGCTGAAGCCTGCGATGACGCTCGCGTCCGAGCTGATCGCGGTGCAGACGATCGGGAAGGGGCAGGCCATCGGCTATGGCTCGACGTTCTCCGCGCAGGCGCCGATGCGGATCGGCGTGGTTGCGTGCGGGTACGCGGATGGCTATCCGCGGGTCGCGCCCGAAGGTACGCCCGTGATCGTCGACGGCATTCGCACGCGGATCGTCGGCCGCGTATCGATGGACATGATCACCGTCGACCTGACCCCGTGCCCGCAGGCCGGCGTCGGCGCGCGCGTCGAGCTGTGGGGCAATGCCCTGCCGATCGACGACGTCGCCCGCCATTGCGGCACGATCGGTTACGAGCTGATGTGTGCGGTCGCCGGCCGCGTGCCCGTGCGCGCGGAATAAGGGCGTTGCGCGTGGCCAAACAGAAAACCGTATACGTCTGCAGCGAGTGCGGCGGACAGACCCCGAAGTGGCAGGGCCAATGCCCGTCGTGCCAGGCCTGGAACACGCTGGTTGAATCGGTCGCCGAGGCGCCCGCAGCCCATCGTTTCCAGTCGCTCGCGAAGCGGGCGCCCGTGCAGCGTCTCGTCGACATCGAAGCGGCCGACGTGCCGCGCTTCTCGACCGGTATCGGCGAATTCGACCGCGTGCTCGGCGGCGGGCTCGTGCCGGGCGGCGTCGTGCTGATCGGCGGCGACCCGGGCATCGGCAAGTCGACGCTGCTGCTGCAGTCGCTCGCGGACATCGCGAGCGAGCGGCGTGCGCTCTATATCAGCGGCGAGGAATCGGCCGCGCAGATCGCGTTGCGTGCGCAACGGCTTGCGCTGCTCGACGGCGGTGCGCCGGCGGATGAACTGAAGCTGCTCGCCGAGATCCAGCTCGAGAAGATCCAGGCCGCGATTGACGCGGAACGGCCGGACGTGGCCGTCATCGACTCGATCCAGACCGTCTATTCGGAGGCGCTCACGTCGGCGCCGGGTTCCGTCGCGCAGGTGCGCGAGTGCGCGGCGCAGCTCACGCGCATCGCGAAGCAGTCGGGCACCGCGATCATCATGGTCGGGCACGTGACGAAGGAGGGCAACCTGGCCGGCCCGCGCGTGCTCGAGCACATCGTCGACACGGTGCTGTACTTCGAAGGCGACACGCATTCGTCGTTCCGGCTCGTACGCGCGTTCAAGAACCGCTTCGGAGCGGTCAACGAGCTCGGCGTGTTCGCGATGACCGAGCGCGGGCTGCGCGGTGTCGCGAATCCGTCCGCGCTGTTCCTGTCGCAGCACGAGCAGGTCGTACCCGGCTCGTGCGTGCTCGTCACGCAGGAAGGCACGCGCCCGCTGCTCGTCGAAGTCCAGGCGCTCGTCGATACGGCGCACGTGCCGAACCCGCGCCGGCTCGCGGTCGGCCTCGAGCAGAACCGGCTCGCGATGCTGCTCGCGGTGCTGCACCGGCATGCGGGCATCGCATGCTTCGATCAGGACGTGTTCCTCAATGCCGTGGGTGGCGTAAAGATCACCGAGCCGGCCGCCGACCTCGCGGTGCTGCTGGCGATCCATTCGTCGATGCGCAACAAGGCGCTGCCGAAAGGGCTGATCGTGTTCGGCGAAGTGGGGCTGGCGGGCGAGATCCGGCCGTCCCCGCGCGGGCAGGAGCGGTTGCGCGAAGCCGCGAAGCTCGGCTTCACATCCGCATTGATCCCGAAGGCGAATGCGCCGAAGCAGCCGATCGAAGGGCTGAACGTGATGGCCGTCGATCGGCTCGAACAGGCGATCGACCGCGTCCGCGATCTCGAGTGACCGGCCCGGCAGGCGCCCGGGCCAAGCGCGCGGGCGATCTGTCGCGTAATTCGTTGTAAAGAATATGTAGGGTTCTGTAACCCGCCGGACATTGCTTTTCCCTATCCTTTGCCGGATTGTCGAACCGCGCAATGCGAAGGGAACCTATGTTGAAATCGTATGGGGAAGCGCCGAGCGGACGCCTTTACAACCTGCGTGGCTGCCGCGTGTCGGAGCCGATTCGCCAGCCCTGGGGCGGCGGATGCCGGATCGTCGAGTGGATCGACGAAGAGGGGCGCCTGGCGCGCAAGGTCGTGTCCGAGGACGTGACGGAAGCGGAAGTCGCTGCCGCGATCCGGCGGCCGACCGAAGGGCGCCGGCACCTGATGAGCGACGACGAGCAGATGCCGCGCGACACGTTGCCGCGCCGCTGAGCCGGTGGCTTGGCGAATCGGGTGACTGCGGTAATGAATGAACAGGCCGGGCTCTAGCGCCCGGCCTTGTCGTATCTGGGCCCGCAAAGGGCCCGATGGGCTGTCGAGGTGCCGCGATACCAGGGTACCGCTGCCCCGAGGCAGCCGGCACGCCGGGCTGGCTGGCGTATCGGCCGGCCGCGGCGCGCCGGCGGTCAGCCGATCTGCTCGAGCTCTTCGTGCGCGGCGAGCCAGTCGGCCTCGACCGTTTCGAGACGCGTGTTGACGTCCCCGAGCTTGCGGATCGCGTCGGTCAGTTCGGTCTTGCGCTCCGCTTCGTAGCTCGCCGGATCGGCGACGAATGCGTCGAGGCGCGCCTTCTCCGCGTGCAGCGTCTCCATTTCCTTTTCGAGCTTCGTAATGCGCGTCTGCAGCGGTTTCTTCAACACGGACAGGCGCTGCCGCTCCTCGGCGGCCTGACGCTTCTGGTCCTTGCGGTTGGCCGCGGCGCCCGCGCCCGGCGAAGCCGCGCTGTCGGCCTTCGCGGCCGCGCGCTGTTCGGCCGCGTGCTGCAGCAGCCAGTCGCGGTAGTCGTCGAGGTCGCCGTCGAACGGCTGCAGCCGGTGCTTCGCAACCAGCATGAACTGGTCGGTCGTCGCGCGCAGCAGATGGCGGTCGTGCGAGACGAGGATCAGCGTGCCTTCGAACTGCGCGAGCGCCATCGTCAGCGCATGGCGCGTTTCGAGGTCGAGGTGGTTGGTCGGTTCGTCGAGCAGCAGCAGGTTCGGCTTCTGCCAGATGATCAGCGCGAGCGCGAGGCGAGCCTTTTCACCACCGGAAAACGGCCCGACCGGGGTGGTCGCCATGTCGCCCGAGAAGTTGAAGCCGCCGAGGAAATCGCGCAGTTCCTGCTCGCGCGTGTCGGGCGCGAGCCGCGCCAGATGCGCGAGCGGAGAATCGTCCTCGCGCAGCGTTTCGAGCTGGTGCTGTGCGAAATAGCCGATCGTCAGCCCCTTGCCGTCGCGGACGTGCCCCGACAGCGGCGCGAGCGTGCCGGCCAGCGTCTTGATCAGCGTCGACTTGCCCTGGCCGTTCGCGCCGAGCAGGCCGATGCGCTGGCCATTCTGGATCGACAGCGCGACACGCTCGACGATCGGGATCTCTGCTCCGCCGTCGGCGTGGTAGCCGCAGCGGACGTCTTCCATCACCATCATCGGGTTCGGCGCGGCATCGGGCGTGCGGAATTCGAACGTGAACGGCGACGCGATGTGCGCGGGCGCGATCAGCTCCATCTTTTCGAGCGCCTTCATCCGGCTCTGCGCCTGCTTGGCCTTGGTGGCCTTGGCCTTGAAGCGGTCGACGAAGCTCTGCAGGTGCTCGATCGTCTTCTGCTGCTTTTCGTAGGCGCTTTGCTGCAGCGCCAGTTGCTGCGCGCGCAGCACTTCGAATTGCGAGTAATTGCCGCCGTAGCGCTTCACCTGGCGATTTTCCAGGTGCAGCGTGACGTTGCAGATCGAATCGAGGAACTCGCGGTCGTGCGAAATCACGACGAGCGTGCCGGGGTAGCGGTGCAGCCAGTCTTCGAGCCAGACGATCGCGTCGAGGTCGAGGTGGTTCGTCGGTTCGTCGAGCAGCAGCAGGTCGGAGCGGCACATCAGTGCCTGCGCGAGATTCAGGCGCATGCGCCAGCCGCCGGAGAAGCTGGCGACGGATTCGCGCGTTTGCTCGAGCGTGAAGCCGAGGCCGAGCAGCAGCGCCTCGGCACGGGCGGGCGCGGTGTAGCCGTCGGCGTCGGCGAACGCCGCGTGCGCGTCGGCTTCGGCGGCGCCGTCATGCGCGGCGGACGCGGCAGCGATGCGCGCCTCGATCTCGCGCAGCGCGGCGTCGCCGTCGAGCGTGTAGTCGAGCGCCGAACGATCGACGGCGGGTGTTTCCTGCGACACATGGGCGATTCGCCACGACGGCGGCATCGAGAAATCGCCGCCGTCCGAGTGCAGCTCGCCGCGCAGGACCGAGAACAGGGTCGACTTGCCGGCGCCGTTCGCGCCGATCAGGCCGGCTTTCTCGCCGGGATTGAGCACAAAGGAGGTCGACTCGAACAGCGGCTTGGTGCCACGCGCAAGGCTGAACTGATTGAAACGGATCACGGCGGAAATGACTGGCCAAAACCGCTATTCTAGACTGCGCGCCGCTCGCGCCGGGTATTGGCCGTTCGGCGGATGCCGCAATGGGGCAATTTCGCCTAGACTCCACGTCGATCCGGTTTCGTTAAAGGAGTGCCCGATGTCCACCCTGTATTCGTTCAGCGCAGAGACGCTTGCCGGCGCGCCGGCCTCGCTCGACGCGTATCGCGGCAAGGTGCTGCTGATCGTCAACACCGCGAGCGAGTGTGGTTTCACGCCGCAGTACGCGGGCCTGCAGAAGCTGTACGACCAGTACGCGGCGCGCGGCTTCTATGTGCTCGGCTTCCCGTGCAACCAGTTCGGCAAGCAGGAGCCCGGCGACGCCGCGCAGATCGGCACGTTCTGCGAGCGCAATTACGGCGTCACGTTCCCGATGTTCGCGAAGATCGACGTGAAGGGCGACCATGCGCATCCGCTGTACCGCTACCTGACCGACGAGGCGCCCGGCATCCTCGGCCTCAAGGCGATCAAGTGGAATTTCACGAAGTTCCTGGTCGATCGCGAAGGGCGCATCGTCAAGCGCTACGCGCCGTCGACCAAGCCGGACGAAATCGCCGCGGATATCGACAAGCTGCTGTGACGGCTGCCGGTGGCGTTCGCGGCGCCGGTGCGGATCGCACGGGCGCCGTCGTCCCGGCCGTTACAGGATCGGTGCGAACAGCCGCGCGACGTGCATCGCGATGCGCCGCCAGGCGGGCGACCGCCGGTATTCGTTCGCATCGACCTCGTACGCCTGCGCGAAATCGGCATCGAGCATCGTCTCGACCTCATCGGCGAACGCGCGGTCGACGGTCAGCACCATGATCTCGAAATTGAGGCGGAACGAGCGGTTGTCGAGATTCGCGCTGCCGATCGCCGCGGCGATGCGGTCGATCAGCACGACCTTCTGGTGCAGGAAGCCGGGCCGGTAGCGGAACACCTTGACGCCCGCATCGACCAGGTCGCGCGCGTACAGCTTCGACGCTTCGAACACCACGTAGTGATCGCGCCGGCTCGGGATCAGGATGCGCACGTCGACGCCGCGCATCACGGCGAGCTTCAGCGCGGAGATCACGGCTTCGTCGGGGACGAGGTACGGCGTGGTGATCCAGACCCGCTCGCGCGCGGCGTTGATCGCCTCGACGAAGAACAGCGAGCCCGTCTCCTGCTTGTCGGCCGGCCCCATCGGCACCGCGAGGCAATGCATGCTGTCGCCGGGCTGCGCGGGCGGCGGTAGCGCGAGCGGCGGCAGCTTCTGCGTCGCCCAGTGCCAGTCTTCGGCGAACACGTACTGGATGCTCGCGACCACCGGGCCGCGGATCTCGATGTGCGTGTCGCGCCACGGCGACAGGCGCGGCTTCGCGCCGAGATACTCGACGCCGACGTTGTGGCCGCCGACGAACGCGCGATTGCCGTCGACGACGACGATCTTGCGGTGGTTGCGGAAGTTGAGCTGGAAGCGGTTGACGAACTTCCGGTTGGTCGCGAACGGATGAACCTCGACGCCACCCCGGCGCAGCGTGTCGACGTAGCTGTGCGGGAGGTCGAAGCTGCCGATGCTGTCGTACAGCAGGCAGCAGCGCACGCCGGCTGCCGCGCGCGCGAGCAGCGAGTCGCGCAGCATCCGGCCGAGCGCATCGTCGCGCACGATGAAGAACTGCACCACGACGTAGTCGCGCGCGGCGTCGATGGCCGCCAGGATCGCGGAGAACGTCGCGTCGCCGTTCACGAGCGTGCGCACCGAATTGCCGCCGAGGAACGGCATGCCGCCGAGCCGAGTAAGGGCGAGCACCGCGGCCTGGCCGAGTGCGTCGGCGGCAGGTCCGTCGGTTGCGTCGGTCGCGTCGGCGCTGAGCCAGGGCGAGCGCGGTGTGTGCATGCGCAACATTTCCAGCTCGTGGCGCCGGGCGTCGACGTAGCCGGAGAACTTGCTGCGGCCGAGGAACAGGTACGGAACGAGCGTCAGGTACGGCATGGCCGCGAGCGAGACGGCCCACGCGATCGCGCCTTGCGACGTGCGCGTGTTCATGATCGCGTGGCACGCCGCGACGATCCCGAGCACGTGGATGGTCAGGATCAGGGTGCCGAGATGTAGCCAGTCGAGGGTCATGGGCGCGTGACGGACTCCTGAGGTCGCGCGGCCGGGCGGCCGCCTACGCGCATCTTACCCAACCGTGCGGCGCAACGGTGCACCGCACGGTGGGCGAGCCGGAAAGGCTCAGGCCTTGCGCGGCAGGTCCGACGCCTGGATCAGGAACACGGCGTCGTCGCCCGCGCTGGTGGGCAGCCACGTGAGTTCGAGGCCGCCGAACGCGGCTTCGACGTGTTCGCGCTCGTTGCCGATCTCGACGACGAGCACGCCGTCGTCGTGCAGCCAGCGATGGGCCTCGGCGACGATTCGCCGCACGATGTCCATCCCGTCATCGCCGCCCGCGAGCGCCATCTCCGGCTCGTGCCGGTATTCGGGCGGCAGCGCGGCCATCGACGACGCGTTCACGTAAGGCGGGTTCGTCAGGATCACGTCATAGCGTGAGCCCGGGTCGGTGCGGAACGCGGGCAGCGGCGCGTAGAGGTCGCCGCGATGCAGCGAGACGCGGTCTTCGAGGCCGTAGTCGCGCACGTTGATCTCGGCGACTTCGAGTGCCTTGTCGGACAGGTCGACCGCATCGATCTCGGCGTTCGGGAACGCGCTCGCCGCGAGGATCGCGAGGCAGCCGGAGCCCGTGCACAGCTCGAGCACCGCGCCGACCTGCTCGGGATCGGCGACGTACGGCTGCAGCCCGTCGTCGAGCAGCTCGCCGATGAACGAGCGCGGCACGATCACGCGTTCGTCGACGTAGAAGCGGTGGCCGTGCATCCACGCTTCATGCGTGAGGTACGCGGCCGGCACGCGATCGGTCGCGCGCCGTTCGATCACCGCGAGCACGGCTGCGATTTCGTCGGGCAGCAGCCGCGCATCGAGGAACGGCTCGAGCGTGTCGAGCGGCAGGTCGAGCGTGCGCAGCACGAGGTAGGCCGCTTCGTCGTACGCATTGTCGGAGCCGTGGCCGAACGCGAGCTTCGCCTTCGAGAAGCGCGTGACCGCGTAGCGCAGCAGGTCGCGAACAGTTGCAAAAGGTGTCGTCATGCGAGGCTCCATCAGGCGATCAGTTGTTCGAGCACGCGGCGGTACACGTTCTTCAGCGGGTCGACGAAGCGCACTTCGATGTGCTCGTCGATCTTGTGGATGCTGCCGTTCGGCGGGCCGAACTCGATCACCTGCGGGCAGAGGCGCGCGATGAAACGGCCGTCCGACGTGCCGCCCGTCGTCGACAGCTCGGTCGTGATGCCGGTCTCGGTACGGATCGCGTTTTCCAGCGCGCCCGACAGCTCGCCGCGCGGCGTGAGGAACGGCAGGCCGCTCACCGACCACTTCAGCGTGTATTCGAGGCCATGCTTGTCGAGGATCGCGTGCACGCGTGCCTGCAGGCCCTCGACCGTGCTGGCGGTCGAGAAGCGGAAGTTGAACAGCAGGTCGGCATGGCCGGGGATCACGTTGGTCGCGCCGGTGCCGGCGTGCAGGTTCGATACCTGCCAGGTGGTCGGCGGGAAGTATTCGTTGCCTTCGTCCCACTGCTCGGCGGCGAGCTCGGCGAGCGCCGGCGCGAGCAGGTGGATCGGGTTCTTTGCAAGGTGCGGATACGCGATGTGGCCCTGCACGCCCTTGACGACGAGTTCGCCCGACATCGAGCCGCGGCGGCCGTTCTTGACGACGTCGCCGAGTTCGGTGGTCGACGTCGGCTCGCCGACGATGCAGTAGTCCATGCGTTCGCCGCGCGCTTCGAGCAGTTCGACGACCTTCACGGTGCCGTCGGTGGCCGGGCCTTCCTCGTCGCTCGTGATTAGGAACGCGATCGCGCCGCGGTGGCCGGGATGGGCCGCGACGAATTCCTCGGACGCGACGACGAACGCCGCGAGCGACGTCTTCATGTCGGCCGCGCCGCGGCCGTACAGCTTGCCGTCACGATGGGCGGGGATGAACGGCGGCGAGCTCCACTGCTCGAGCGGGCCGGTCGGCACGACATCGGTGTGGCCCGCGAACGCGAGCAGCTTGCCGTCGCGGCCGTCGGTGCCGCGCTTGACGGCCCACAGGTTGGTCACGCCATGCGACGCGATGGTCTCGCATTCGAAGCCGAGCGCGGCGAGGCGCTCGGTCATGATCTGCTGGCAATGCTGGTCGTCGGGCGTCACGGACGCGCGGGCGATCAGCTGTTCGGTAAGGGCTAGGGTGGCGGACATGGTTCGGACCACTTTCGATAAAAAATGCCGGCGCGGTGGCCGGCAGCGACAAGACGTCGGGCTGCGCCGACAGGCGCAGCGCGGGCAGCCCTATGCGGCAAACAGCGCCGCGTATTGATCGGCCGCGAAGCCGAGCGATTTCACACGGCCGTTGACCACCAGCACGGGGCGCTTGATGACCGACGGCTTGTGGATCATCAGCGCGACCGCGCCGGTTTTCGTTTCGGCGGCCGCCTTCATCGCATCGTCCAGGCCGCGCCACGTCGTGCCGCGCTTGTTGACGAGCGCGTCGAGCGACACGTCCTTCAGCCAGTCCTCGACGAGCGGTGCGCTGACACCGAGCTTCTTGAAGTCGTGGAACTCGAATTCGACGCCGTGATCGTCGAGCCACACGCGGGCCTTCTTCACGGTGTCGCAGTTCGGAATGCCGTAGACGACCACGGTGTGCGGCTTCGCCATCAGTCGCCTCGCAGCAGCTCGTTCAGGCCGACCTTCGCACGGGTCTTCGCGTCGACCTTCTTGACGATCACCGCGCAGTACAGGCTGTGCGAGCCATCCTTCGACGGCAGGTTGCCGGCGACGACGACCGAGCCGGCCGGGATGCGGCCGTAGCTGACTTCGCCCGTCTCACGGTCGTAGATCTTCGTGCTCTGGCCGAGGTACACGCCCATCGAGATCACCGAGTTTTCCTCGACGATCACGCCTTCGACGACTTCCGAGCGCGCGCCGATGAAGCAGTTGTCTTCGATGATGACCGGGTTCGCCTGCAGCGGCTCGAGCACGCCGCCGATGCCGACGCCGCCCGACAGGTGCACGTTTTTGCCGATCTGCGCGCAGGAACCGACCGTTGCCCACGTGTCGACCATCGTGCCTTCGTCGACGTACGCGCCGATGTTGGTGTACGACGGCATCAGCACGACGTTCTTCGCGATGAACGAGCCGCGGCGCGCGATGGCCGGCGGGACGACGCGGAAGCCGCCCGCGGCGAAATCTTCAGCGGTGTAGTTCGCGAACTTCGACGGTACCTTGTCGTAGAACTGCGAGTAGCCGCCGGCAGGCATCGGCGCGTTGTCCTCCAGGCGGAACGACAGCAGCACGGCCTTCTTCAGCCACTGGTGCACGGTCCAGTTGCCGTCGATCTTCTCGGCAACGCGCAGCGCGCCTTTGTCGAGCTGCTCGATCGCGTGCGCGACGGCTTCGCGGACGTCGGCCGGTGCGGCCTTCGGCGACAGCTCGGCGCGGTTTTCCCAGGCGGTATCGATGATTTGCTGAAGTTGTTGCGACATGTTCGTTTTCGCAGGAGATGGATGGAATTGATCGGATGGACGATTACCGCGCGAGAGAGCGGCAGAAATCGACGATGCGTTGCGCGCCCTCGACGCATTCGGGGGTGCCCGCGACGAGCGCGATCCGGATGAAATCGCGGCCCGGATTCGTGCCGTGCGCATCGCGCGCCAGGTACGAGCCGGGCAGAACCGTCACATTATAGTCGGCGTACAGGCGGCGGGCGAACTCGGTGTCCGACAGCCCGGTGCGCGACACGTTGGCCCACAGGTAGAACGCCGCGTCGGGCAGTTTCACGTCGATCACGTCGGCCAGCATCGGCGTGACCGTATTGAACTTCTGCAGGTACAGCGCGCGGTTCTCGCGCACGTGCACCTCGTCGTTCCACGCGGCGATGCTCGCGTGCTGCCAGACCGGCGACAGCGCCGCGCCGTGGTACGTGCGGTACAGCAGGAATTTCTTCAGCAGCGCCGCGTCGCCGGCGACGAAGCCCGAGCGCATGCCCGGCACGTTCGAGCGCTTCGACAGGCTCGACAGCATCACGAGCCGCTCGAAGCCGCGGCCGAGGCGGTGCGCGGCCTCGAGGCCGCCCAGCGGCGGGGCCGCTTCGTCGAAATAGATTTCCGAATAGCATTCGTCGGACGCGATCACGAAGCCGTGGCGGTCGGACAGCGCGAACAGCTCGCGCCAGTCGTCGAGCGTCAGCACGGCGCCCGTCGGGTTGCCCGGCGAGCAGACGTACAGCAGTTGCGTGCGCGCCCAGACTGCGTCGGGCACGGACGCGTAGTCGCACGCGAAGTTGCGGGCCGGGTCGCTGTTCGCGAAATAGGGTTCGGCACCGGCCAGCAGCGCCGCGCCTTCGTAAATTTGATAGAAAGGATTCGGACAGAGTACGATCGCCTTCTCGCCCTCTTCGGACGGGCGTGCGTCGATCACCGTCTGCGCAAGCGAGAACAGCGCTTCGCGCGACCCCGACACGGGCAGTACCTGCGTGGCCGGATCGATGGCCGGCAGCCCGTAGCGGCGCTCGAGCCAGTGCGCGATCGACGTGCGCAGCGCGTCCGAGCCGGCGGTGGCCGGGTACGACGCGAGACCGTCGAGCGCGGCGACCACGGCGTCGCGGATCAGCGCCGGAGTCGCATGTTTGGGCTCGCCGATGCCGAAGCTGATCGGTTTGAGGGCGCCGGAGGGCGTCACGTCCTTGAACAGGGCGCGCAGCTTTTCGAAGGGATAGGGCTGGAGCGAGTCGAGTCGAGGGTTCACGGGCGAAGCGGCCATCGCGGCCGGTTGGAGCGAAAGAAGCGGCGGGCGCGCCGCGCGGCTGCGAACGGGCGCCGATGGCGCGCGGGTCGCAACGGACGATTATAGCGTGACGGAATGCGGTCGCGGCCCGCCGGAACGGCGGCCGGGCCAGTCGAATAAAGGGTATTGAACCAAATGAATAACGCGGTACGCGGCAGCCTGCCGACGCTGGCCATCCTGATCGGCGCATCGGTATGGGGCCTGATCTGGTATCCGCTGCGGATCCTTGCATCGCTGGGCGTGACGGGCACACTGGCGAGCGCGCTGACGAGCCTCGTCGCGTTCCTGTTCGTGGTCGTCGCGCGACACCGCACGATCGCGACGCTGCGCTGGCACTGGGTGCTGCCCGGCATCGCGGTGACGGCCGGTGTGACGAACCTCGGGTTCGTGTGGGGCACGATCCACGGCGAGGTGCTGCGCGTGATGCTGCTGTTCTACCTGACCCCCGCGTGGACCGCGATCTACGCGCACTTCCTGCTGCGCGAGCGGCTGACCTGGGCCGGCGCGGGGCTCGCGGCGCTGTCGATCGGCGGCGCGATGCTGATGCTGTGGTCGCCGAAGCTCGGCCTGCCGCTGCCGGCCAGCCCGGCCGAATGGGCCGGGCTCGCGGCCGGGTTGAGCTTCGCGATGAGCAACGTGCTTGTGATCAAGGCGAGCCGCGAGCTGCCGGAGATGCGTGCCGAGATGCGTACCGCGACGCTGTTCGGCGGCGCGGCCGTGTTTGGCGCGATCGCGTCGCTGTTCGAGGGGATACCGGCTGCGCCGGCGGGCGGCCACTTCAGCACGGCCGCGCTGATCATCGTCGCGATCGGCGTGACGATGGCGTCGAACAACCTGCTCGTGCAGTACGGGCTGGCGCGCGTGCCGGCGAACCGTGCGTCGATCATCATGCTGTTCGAGATCGTGATCACCGCGCTGTCGGCTTGGGTGTTCGCGAACGAGCTGCCGACCGCGCGCGAGTGGGCGGGCGGCGCGTGCATCGTGCTGGCGACGCTGCTGTCGAGCCGGGTCCATCGTGCCGCGCCGGCACCGGACAAACCCGGCGACGGTCGGGACGGCGCACGCGCGATGGTATGATGGAAGCCGTTTGCGGGGCCCAACGCTGTATGCGCGCGGCCCCGTTTTTGAATTCCGGGGCGCGTCGCGCGCAGGGGCCGTCCGGCCTCGCGCAGTGCGGCTCCGTCCGTTTCACACCTTCTTCACATCCGATACCGCCGTGCGTCTGAGCTCGATCAAACTCGCTGGCTTCAAATCCTTTGTCGATCCCACGCATTTCCAGGTTCCGGGCCAGCTTGTCGGCGTGGTGGGCCCGAACGGGTGCGGCAAGTCCAACATCATCGACGCCGTGCGCTGGGTGCTCGGCGAGTCGCGCGCTTCCGAGCTGCGCGGCGAGTCGATGCAGGACGTGATCTTCAACGGCTCGACCGCCCGCAAGCCCGGCAGCCGGGCCAGTGTCGAACTGATCTTCGACAACTCCGACGGCCGCGCGGCCGGCCAGTGGGGCCAGTACGGCGAGATCGCCGTTAAGCGCGTGCTTACGCGCGACGGCACGTCGAGTTACTACATCAACAACCTGCCGGCGCGCCGCCGCGACATCCAGGACATCTTCCTCGGCACCGGCCTCGGGCCGCGTGCATACGCGATCATCGGGCAGGGCATGATCGCGCGAATCATCGAGGCGAAGCCGGAAGAGCTGCGCGTGTTCCTCGAGGAAGCCGCGGGCGTGTCGAAGTACAAGGAACGCCGCCGCGAAACCGAGAACCGCCTGCACGACACGCGCGAGAACCTGACGCGCGTCGAGGACATCGTCCGCGAACTCGGCGCGAACCTCGAGAAGCTCGAGGCGCAGGCCGTTGTTGCCACCAAGTACAAGGAACTCGTCGCCGACGGCGAGGAGAAGCAGCGCCTGCTGTGGCTGCTGCGCAAGAACGAGGCCGCCGGCGAGCAGCAAAAGCAGCAGCGCGCGATCGAACAGGCGCAGATCGACCTCGAGGCGCAAACCGCGAAGCTGCGTGAGGTCGAGGCGCAGCTCGAGACGCTGCGTGTTGCGCATTACTCGGCGAGCGACGCGATGCAGGGCGCGCAGGGGTCGCTCTATGAAGCGAACGCCGAGGTGAGCCGCCTCGAAGCCGAGATCAAGTTCATCGTCGAATCGCGCAATCGCGTGCAGGCGCAGATCGCCGCGCTCAATGCGCAGCGCGAGCAATGGCGCGCGCAGGCCGAGAAGGCGCAGGACGAGCTCGAGGACGCCGAAGAAGCGCGCGCGATGGCCGACGAGAAGGCCGCGCTCGCCGAAGACAACGCAGCCGCGAAGCACGACGCGTTGCCGGCGCTCGAAGCGAAATTCCGCGATGCGCAGGCGCAGCTCAACGACGAGCGCGCACGGATCGCGCAGACCGAACAGTCGCTGAAGCTTGAAGCCGCGCACCAGCGCAACGCCGACCAGCAGCTCCAGCAGCTTCAGCAGCGCCATGAGCGCCTGAAGAGCGAAGCGGGCGGGCTCGACGCGCCGGACGAGGCCCAGCTCGAAGAGCTGCGCATGCAGCTCGCCGAGCAGGAAGAGATCCTGGCCGAAGCGCAGGCGCGCCTCGCCGACGCGCAGGAAACGGTGCCGCGCCTCGATGGCGAACGGCGTGCCGCGCAGGAGCGCGTGCAGGCCGAAGCCGCGCAGATCCACCAGCTCGAGGCGCGTCTCGCCGCGCTGAAGCAGCTGCAGGAAAACGTGCAGACCGAAGGCAAGGTGCAGCCGTGGCTCGACAAGCACGAGCTCGGCGCGCTGCCGCGTCTGTGGAAGAAGCTGCATGTCGAAGCGGGCTGGGAAGCCGCGCTCGAAGCCGTGCTGCGCGAGCGCCTCGCCGCGCTCGAAGTGTCGAACCTCGACTGGGTGAAGGCATTCGCAACCGACGCACCGCCCGCGAAGCTCGCGTTCTACGCGCCGCCCGCGGCCGGCGAACCGCCGGCGGCCGTGGCCGGGCTGCGTCCGGTGCTGTCGCTCGTGCGCATCGACGATGCGGGCATCCGTGCGGTGCTGAACGACTGGCTCGGCAACGTGTATGTCGCCGACGACGTCGCGCAGGCGCTTGCAACGCGCACGCAGCTGCAGGCAGGCGGCGCATTCGTCGTCAAGGCCGGCCATATCGTCACGCGCGTCGGTGTGCAGCTGTATGCCGCCGATTCGGAGCAGGCCGGGATGCTGGCCCGCCAGCAGGAAATCGAAAACCTGACGCGCCAGGTGCGTGCGCAGGCGCTGCTCGCCGACGAGGCGCGTACGGCCGCCGTGCGCGCGGAAGCGGCGCACACGCAGGCCACGCAGGCGCTGGGCGACGTGCGTGCACAGGCGGAGCGTGCGACGCAGCGCGTGCACGCGCTGCAGATGGACGTGCTGAAGCTCGCGCAGGCGCACGAACGTTACACGCAGCGCAGCACGCAGATCCGCGAGGAACTCGAGGAAATCGGCGCGCAGATCGAAGAGCAGCGCGCGATGCGCGCGGAGTCGGAAGCGAATTTCGAGCGTTTCGACGGCGAACTCGCGGAACTGCAGGCGCGCTTCGAGGACAATCAGCTTGCATTCGAAGCGCTCGACGAATCGCTGACGCAGGCACGCCAGGAAGCACGTGACCTGGAGCGCGGCGCGAACGACGCACGCTTCGCCGCACGCAATGCGGTGACGCGGATCGACGAGCTCAAGCGCAGCATCCAGGTCGCGCACGAGCAGAGCGAGCGCGTTGCCGCGTCGTTGGAAGACGCGCGCGCCGAGCTCGAGACGATCAACGAGCAGACCGCGCACACGGGCCTGCAGGACGCGCTCGAGATTCGTGCGGTGAAGGAAGAAGCACTGCAGGCCGCGCGGATCGAACTCGACGACTTGACCGCAAAACTGCGTGCGTCGGACGAGCAGCGCCTCGTCGCCGAGCGCTCGCTGCAGCCGCTGCGCGACCGTATCACCGAATTGCAGTTGAAGGAGCAGGCCGCGCGCCTGTCGGTCGAGCAGTTCGCCGAGCAACTGACGACGGCCGAGGTCGACGAGGCCGCGCTGTCCGCGAAGCTGACGCCGGATCTGAAACCGTCGTACCTGCAGGGCGAGGTCACGCGCCTGAACAACGCGATCAACGCGTTGGGCCCGGTGAACATGGCCGCGCTCGACGAGCTGAAGGCCGCGAGCGAGCGCAAGGTGTTCCTCGACGCGCAGTCGGCCGACTTGATCGATGCGATCACGACGCTCGAGGACGCGATCCACAAGATCGACCAGGAAACCCGCACGTTGCTGCAGGGCACCTTCGACGAGGTCAACCGTCACTTCAGCGACCTGTTCCCGCGCCTGTTCGGCGGCGGCCAGGCAAAGCTGATCATGACGGGCGACGAAATTCTCGACGCCGGCGTGCAGGTGATGGCGCAGCCGCCCGGCAAGAAGAACGCGACGATTCACCTGCTGTCGGGTGGCGAGAAGGCGCTGACCGCGACAGCACTGGTGTTCGCGATGTTCCAGCTGAACCCGGCGCCGTTCTGTCTGCTCGACGAGGTCGACGCGCCGCTCGACGACGCGAACACCGAGCGTTTCGCGAATCTCGTGCGCGCGATGTCCAACAAGACGCAGTTCCTGTTCATCTCGCACAACAAGATCGCGATGGAAATGGCGCAGCAGCTGATCGGCGTGACGATGCAGGAGCAGGGTGTGTCGCGGATCGTCGCGGTGGACATGGAAACCGCCGCGGGTTTTGCCCAGAATTGACGTTTGACGAAACCGGACCGCGTTCGCGCGGCGCATGGGCGCCCGTTCGCGGTTCCGACGAACAAGAATTGCTGATGGAGCGTGCATGGACGAGTTGACACTCGGTTTGATCGGCGCGGGCGCCGTCGTGGTGGGCGGCGTCGTGGTCTACAACGCATGGCAGGGCGCGAAGGTGCGGCGCAGGATGCCGCGCCCGATGCCGGAGGAAGCGGCCGAGGCGATGAACCGCCCCGAACGCGAAGAAGAGCTGCCGTTCATCGAGCCGGTGCGTCAGCCGGTGCGGCGCGAATCCGCGGCACCGGCCGCGGCCGCGGCCGCCGCCACGGCCGGCACGCCGGCCGAAGTTGCGCGCGTCGAGCCGACGTTCGGTGGCGTAGCGCCGGCCGACATGCCGGCCGATCTGCAGGCCGAGGCGACCGGCGTCGACACGCCGGCCGAGTCGGTCGAGCCGGTTGCAGGTGAAGAGGCCGCGCCTGCCGTCGCGCACCAGGCGACCGCCGAAGCTGCCGAGCCGGTCGAACCCGTGCTGCCGGCCGCAACGACGATCTCGTCGGCACCGCCGGCAATCGTCGACCGCCGGATCGACTGCATCGTACCGATCCGCCTCGGCGGGGCGCTGCCGGGCGACAAGATTCTGCCGGCCGCGCAGCGGCTGCGCCGCGCAGGCAGCAAGCCCGTGCATATCGAAGGCAAGCCGGAAGGCGGCCAGTGGGAGCTGCTGCAGAACGGCGTGCGCTACGAGGAACTGCGCGCGGCCGCTCAGCTCGCGAACCGCAGCGGCGCGCTGAACGAGCTCGAGTTCTCCGAATTCGTGACGGGCGTCCAGCAGTTCGCCGACGCGATCGACGGCGCACCCGAATTCCCGGACATGATGGAAACGGTGGCGATGGCGCGCGAGCTCGATGCGTTTGCCGCGCAGTGCGACGCGCAACTGTCGATCAACGTGATGTCGGACGGCGCGCCGTGGTCGGCGAATTACGTGCAGGCGGTCGCATCGCAGGACGGGCTGCTGCTGTCGCGCGACGGCACGCGGTTCGTGAAGCTCGACGCGAAGCAGAACCCGGTGTTCATGCTGCAGTTCGGCGATACGAACTTCCTGCGTGACGACCTGACGTACAAGGGCGGCAACATGATCACGCTGGTGCTCGACGTGCCGGTCGCCGAAGAGGACATCCTGCCGTTCCGGCTGATGTGCGATTACGCGAAGTCGCTGTCCGAACGGATCGGCGCACGGGTGGTCGACGATTCGCGCCGGCCGTTGCCGGAGTCGACGCTGGTCGCGATCGACCAGCAACTGATGAAGCTGTACGCGAAGCTCGAGGAAGCCGGCATCCCGGCCGGTTCGCCGGTCACGCGCCGCCTCTTCAGCCAGTAACGCGAAGGTGCGAACGGCGGGCTTCGGCGCCGCCGTTCGTCGCTGCGGCGCACACCTTGCTGTTTGCGCTGCAGCACGCGCGCCGGGCGCGCATTGCACGCCCCGCCACGGCGGCAAACTGAGATAATCGGGCATCCGATTTTCTCAGAACGACTCTGCCGCCAGCATGGCCCGAACCCAAGCCGAACCGCCAGCCAGCCAGCCCGACGCGCGTGCCGCGTGGCTGCGCGACCAACTCGAGCGGGCGAACTACGCCTACTACGTGCTCGACCAGCCGGACCTGCCCGACGCCGAATACGACCGGCTGTTCCGCGAGCTGCAGCAGCTCGAAACCGACCATCCCGAACTCGTGACGCCCGATTCGCCGACGCAGCGCGTTGGCGGCGAAGCGGCGGGCGGCTTCACGCCGGTCGTCCATGACGCGCCGATGCTGTCGCTGAACAACGGCTTCGCCGACGAGGACATCGCCGCGTTCGACAAGCGTGTCGCCGACGCGCTCGACAAGACGACCGATCTCGCCGGCTCGGTGACGGAGCCCGTCGAATACGCGTGCGAGCTGAAGTTCGACGGCCTCGCGATTTCGCTGCGCTACGAGCAGGGCGTATTCGTGCAGGCGTCGACGCGCGGCGACGGCACGACCGGCGAGGACGTGACCGAGAACGTGCGCACGATCCGCTCGATTCCGCTGAAGCTGAAGGGCACGAACGTGCCGGCCGTGCTCGACGTACGCGGCGAGGTGCTGATGTTCAAGCGCGATTTCGCACGCCTGAACGAACGCCAGCGCGCGGCCGAGCAGCGCGAATTCGCGAACCCGCGCAACGCGGCGGCCGGCAGCCTGCGCCAGCTCGACTCGAAGATCACCGCGCAGCGTCCGCTGTCGTTCTTCGCATACGGAATCGGTGTGCTCGACGGGATGCCGGTGCCCGATACGCACAGCGCGCTGCTCGACTGGTACGAATCGCTCGGCCTGCCCGTGAACCGCGAACGCGCGGTCGTGCACGGCGCCGAAGGCTTGCTCGACTTCTTCCGCAAGGTCGGCGAGAAGCGCGAATCGTTGCCGTACGACATCGACGGTGTCGTCTACAAGGTCAACCGGCGCGACGAGCAGGAGCGCCTCGGCTTCGTGTCGCGCGCGCCGCGCTTCGCGCTCGCGCACAAGTTCCCTGCACAAGAAGCGCTAACGAAGCTCGTCGCGATCGACGTGCAGGTCGGCCGCACGGGCGCGATCACGCCGGTCGCGCGCCTCGAGCCCGTGTTCGTCGGCGGCGCGACCGTCACCAACGCGACGCTGCACAACGAGGACGAGGTGCGCCGCAAGGACATCCGGATCGGCGATACCGTGATCGTGCGCCGCGCGGGCGACGTGATCCCCGAGGTGGTCGGCGCGCTGCTCGACCGGCGCCCGGCCGATGCGGCCGAATTCGTGATGCCGACCGAATGCCCGGTGTGCGGCTCGAAGATCGAGCGCCTGCCGGACGAAACGATCGCGCGCTGCACGGGCGGCCTGTTCTGCCCGGCGCAGCGCAAGCAGGCGCTGTGGCACTTCGCGCAGCGCCGCGCGCTCGACATTGACGGGCTCGGCGAGAAGATCATCGATCAGCTCGTCGAGCTGAATCTCGTGCGCACGCCGGCCGACCTGTTCAACCTCGGCTTCGCGACGCTCGCCGAACTCGACCGGTTCGCCGAGAAGTCCGCACAGAATCTGCTCGACTCGCTCGAGAAGGCCAAGCACACGACGCTCGCGCGCTTCATCTACGGGCTCGGTATCCGTCATGTGGGCGAATCGACCGCGAAGGATCTCGCGAAGTATTTCGGCTCGCTGACGCCGATCATGGACGCATCGATCGAAGAACTGCTCGAAGTCAACGACGTCGGGCCGATCGTCGCCGAGTCGCTCCACCAGTTCTTCGCGGAAGAGCACAATCGGACGGTGATCGAGCAGTTGCGCGCGCCGGGCAAGGTGACGTGGCCGGAAGGGCCGCCCGCGCCGAAGGCGCCGCAGGGCGTGCTGGCCGGCAAGACGGTCGTGCTGACGGGCACGCTGCCGACGCTCACGCGCGATGCCGCGAAGGAAATGCTCGAAGCGGCGGGCGCGAAAGTGGCCGGTTCGGTATCGAAGAAGACGGATTACGTGGTCGCGGGCGCCGAAGCCGGCAGCAAGCTCGCGAAGGCCGAGGAACTCGGCATCCCCGTGCTGGACGAAGACGGTCTGCACCAACTCCTGGAGGGCAATACGCCATGATTCGCGAGATCCTGAAGATGGGCGATCCGCGCCTGCTCGAAGTCGCCAAGCCGGTCGAGCGGTTCGATACCCCCGAACTGCACGAGATCGTCGCGGACATGTTCGAGACGATGCATCATGCGAACGGCGCTGGCCTGGCCGCGCCGCAGATCGGCATCGGGCAGCAGATCATCATTTTCGGCTTCGGCAACAACAACCGCTATCCGGATGCGCCGCCGGTGCCGGAGACCGTGCTGATCAACCCGAAGATCGAGTACCTGCCGCCGGACATGGAAGAGGGCTGGGAAGGCTGCCTGTCGGTGCCGGGCATGCGTGGTGTCGTCAGCCGCTACGCGAAGGTGCGCTACAGTGGCTTCGACCAGTACGGCGAGAAGATCGATCGCGTTGCCGACGGTTTTCACGCACGCGTCGTCCAGCATGAATACGATCACCTGATCGGCAAGCTGTATCCGATGCGGATCACCGACTTCGCGCGCTTCGGCTTCACGGAAGTGCTGTTCCCGGGGCTCGATCCCGCTTCCGACGACTGATCCGCAGGCTTTCCCGGCATCTCGCAGGAAACAAAAAAGCCCGCTTGCGCGGGCTTTTTCATTGCGTGGCGCACGTGTGGCGCGCTCGCGGTCAGAACGTCTCGTCGGCCGACAGATAGCGCCATTGACCCTGCGGCAGTGCACCGAGCATCACGCGGCCCATCCGTACGCGCTTCAGGCCGATCACTTCGAGGCCCACCAGTTCGCACATGCGACGGATCTGGCGCTTCTTGCCTTCGCGCAGCACGAAGCGCAACTGCTCGCCGTTCTGCCAGCTCACCATCGCGGGCTTCAGCGCGACGCCGTCGAGCTCGAGGCCGTGGCGCAACTTCGCGAGCGATTCCGCGGGGAAGTGCTGGTCGATGTCGATGAGCCGTTCGCCGAAGCGCACGCGCACCAGGTACTCCTTGTCGATATCCGACTGTTCGCCGATCAGCTGCTTCGCGATCACGCCGTTCTGCGTCAGCACGAGCATGCCGGTCGAATCGATGTCCAGGCGGCCGGCCGGTGCGAGTGCGTGCAGATGCTGCGGCGAGAAGCGTACCGGCGAATGGTCGCCGCTCCAGCGGTTCGCGCGCGTGATCAGCACGGCCGCGGGCTCGTAGCCATCTTCCGCCTGGCCCGACACATAGCCGACCGGTTTGTGCAGCAGGATCGTCACTTGCGCAGCTTGCGCGGCGCTCGCCCGTTCGTCGATCTCGATCTTCTGGTCGGCGCGTACCTTGGTGCCGAGCGTGTCGATGCGTTCGCCGTCGACGAGGACCCAGCCCTTTTCGATCCATTCGTCGGCTTCGCGGCGCGAGCACATGCCGAGCTCGGACATCCGTTTCGACAGGCGCATCAGGCCCGATTCGTCACCGTAATCGATGTCGGCCGACGGGCGCTTGACCGGTTGTGCGGTCTTGACCGCGCCGAACGAGCGGCGCTCGTCGTCGCGTGCGGGGCGGGCCGGGCGGTCGCCGAAGCTGCGCTTCGCGCCTTCGCCGGCCGGCTTGTCGCGATACGACGGGCGCTTGCCGTCGTCGGCGCCGGCGCGGCGCGGGCGGTCATCGTCGTTGCGGCGCGGCGGGCGATCGGACGACGTGCGGCGGTCGCCGAAGTTGCGTTTCGCGCCTTCGCCGGATGCGTTGTCGCGATACGGTGCGCGTGCACCGCCTTCGCCGGCACCCGCACGACGCGGACGAGCATCGTCATCGCGGCGCGGCGGGCGATCGGACGACGTACGGCGGTCACCGAAGCTACGCTTCGCGCCTTCGCCGGATGCGTTGTCGCGATAGGGTGCGCGTGCACCGCCTTCGCCGGCACCCGCACGACGCGGACGCGCATCGTCATCGCGGCGCGGCGGGCGATCGGACGACGTACGGCGGTCGCCGAAGCTGCGTTTTGCGCCTTCGCCGGATGCGTTGTCGCGATACGGCGCGCGTGCGCCGCCTTCGCCACCCGTGCGACGCGGCCGTGCATCGTCATCGCGACGGGGCGGGCGATCCGACGACGTGCGGCGGTCACCGAAGCTGCGTTTTGCGCCTTCGCCGGCTGAGTTGTCGCGATACGGTGCGCGTGCACCGCCTTCGCCGGCACCTGCACGACGCGGGCGTGCATCGTCATCGCGACGGGGCGGGCGATCCGACGACGTGCGGCGGTCGCCGAAGCTGCGCTTCGCGCCTTCACCGCCGGCGTTGTCGCGATAGGGTGCGCGTGCACCGCCTTCGCCGGCACCCGCACGACGCGGACGAGCATCGTCATCGCGGCGGGGCGGGCGATCCGACGACGTACGGCGGTCACCGAAGCTACGCTTCGCGCCTTCGCCGGATGCGTTGTCGCGATACGGCGCGCGTGCGCCGCCTTCGCCACTTGCACGACGCGGACGCGCATCGTCATCGCGGCGCGGCGGGCGATCGGACGACGTGCGACGGTCGCCGAAGCTGCGCTTCGCGCCTTCGCCGGCCGCGTTGTCGCGATAAGGAGCACGCGTGCCGCGTTCGGCA
>NZ_JAAGPO010000155.1:0-26964 GCF_017104825.1 Burkholderia sp. Ac-20345
ACGCCGCGTCGCGTGTCAGCGCACGCACGGTCGACGCACCCAGCGCTTCACGCGCCGATGCGCGGCGCGCGACGTCGCGATCGGCGCTCACCGCCCGGCTCCCGGCTCGCTGCCGCCGGCCCGTGACGCGACCGCCAGCTCCTCGCCGAAACAGCGCTGGTAATACTCGGCGACGACCGGCCGCTCGGCATCGTCGCACTTGTTCAGGAACGTGAGCCGGAACGCGAGCGCCGTATCGCGGAAGATCTGGCAGTTCTCGGCCCAGTTGATCACCGTGCGCGGCGACATCAGCGTCGACAGGTCGCCGGTCGCGAAGCCGTTGCGCGTCAGCTCCGCGAGGCTCACCATCGATTCGAGCAGCGGGCGGCCGGCTTCGTCCGCGAGTTCCGGCACGCGTGCGCGCACGATGCCGATCTCCTCGTCGCGCGGCAGGTAGTCGAGCGTCGCGACCACGTTCCAGCGGTCCATCTGCGCATGGTTGAGCATCTGCGTACCGTGGTAGAGGCCGTTCAGGTTGCCGAGCCCGACCGTGTTCGCGGTCGCGAACAGCCGGAACGACGGATGCGGATGGATCACACGGTTCTGGTCGAGCAGCGTGAACTTGCCGTCGCGCTCCAGGATCCGCTGGATCACGAACATCACGTCGGGCCGCCCTGCATCGTATTCGTCGAAGATCAGCGCGACCGGACGCTGCAGCGCCCACGGCACGATCCCTTCCTGGAATTCGGTCACCTGCACGTCGTCGCGCACGACGATCGCATCCTTGCCGACGAGATCGAGCCGGCTGATGTGGCCGTCGAGGTTCACGCGCACGCACGGCCAGTTCAGCCGCGCCGCGACCTGCTCGATATGCGTCGACTTGCCGGTGCCGTGCATCCCCTGCACGAGCACGCGGCGATTGCGCGCGAAGCCGGCGAGGATCGCGAGCGTGACGTCCGGGTTGAAACGGTATGCGTCGTCGATATCGGGCACATGGTCGTCGCGCGTGCTGAACGCGGGCACCATCAGGTCCGAATCGAACCCGAACCGTTCGCAGACCGACACCATGCAGTCCGGCTTGTTCGCCACCCCATCCATTGCGTTGCGCTCCTGTCGTTGCTTGTCGCGCAGGCGTCGATCGTCGCGCCCGCGCCAGTCGTGTTTACGGAACGATTCGTTCCGTTGCCGAAAATACGTACCGGTTCAACGGCCCCGCCGCCCCGCGCGGCCGGCGTGCCGGGCCGTTCGGTACAATGGCCGCAGTCCAGTTTCCGGAACGCCTGCCATGCTGCCCGCGGATACGCCCACGCTGCGCGCCTTCGCGCTGCTCGAACATCTCGTCCAGGCCGGCGATGCCGTGTCGCTCGCCGATCTCGTGCGCGAAGTCGATATCCCGAAGGCATCGCTGCACCGGATGCTTGCGTCGCTCGAAGCCGGCGGCCTCGTGATCCGCGAGCCGGGCCGCAAGAACGCGTACGCAATCGGCCCGCGCCTCGCGCGGCTCGGCACCGGCGTGATGTTGCACGCGGGCGCGCGCCGGCTGCGCCATGCGATCCTCGAACGGCTCGTCGCCGATCTCGGCGAAACCTGCAACCTGACCGCGCTGCACGATACGGAAGTCGTCTATCTCGACCGCGTCGAGGCCGACTGGCCGCTGCGGCTCGACCTGAAACCCGGCTCGCGCGTGCCCGCGCACTGCAGCGCCAGCGGCAAGCTGCTGCTCGCACTGCTGCCGCGCGACGAACGCGCCGCGCTGGTGCGCGCGCTGGCGCTGCCGCGCTATACCCCGAACACGATCTCGGATCCCGAGCTGCTCGAAGCCGAACTCGACCGCACAGCGCACAAGGGCGTCGCGATCGACAACGAGGAATTCGTTGCGGGCATCGTGTGCATCGCGGCACCGATCGCAGGCGACGACGGCACGTGCATCGCCGCGGTCGCCGTGCATGCGCCCGTGTCGCGCGCACCGCTGTCGCGGCTGCTCGACCACGTGCCGCGTTTGCAGGAAGCGGCGCGCGCGCTCAAGGACACGTTCTAGTTCCCGCACGGCGTGGCGGCGCACACGCAACGTCATGACGCGCGCTGGTAATAGATGTTTTGCGGATGCCGCGCATCCGCGAAGAAGAACCAGCGTTCCGCGACCAGCCCCGCATACTGGATCACGAATGCCGCGCCGAGCGCGACGGCCGCCGCGACCGACGTCGGCGCGAGCGCGCCCGCGCCGGTCAGCACGAACGGCACCGCGAATGCGCCGATCAGGAAGCCGGCCTTCACCGCACGCAGCGTGCCGTTGCCCTGCCCGTGAAAGAACTCCCGCGTATTGAACGCGCTGGCCGTGAAACCGCGCGACTTCTGTTCGACCTTCTCGCTGCGGATCCCGGTCGCGCTCTGCACGGTCGACTTCGGCCGCAGTCGTGCATTGCGTGCGAGCGACGCGAGCCGTGCCACGCAGCCCGCGAGCGTCAGCACGCACGCGGCCACCGCGAGCCGGCCGACCAGCGCCGGCGCGAGCCACGCGGCACAAGCCGTCGCCAGCGTGCAGCCCGACGCGCAGCCGAGCAGCACGAAGTTCACGAGCGTCAGCGGGCTCGCCCATTCCTGCAGGAAGCGCAGGCACGCGTAGATCATCGCGGTGCACACGAACAACGCAACGCTCGCGAGCGCGCCCGCCGCGCCGATCAGCAACGTGCCGGACCAGCCGAACAGGTGCACCGCGCCATACGCGAACGCGCACGCGAGGAACACCGGCAGCGCGATGCATTCGCGTGACAGCCACGACGTGCGCCACATCGCGATCGCGCGCCATGCGCGTTCAGGGTGGCCGAGATGGAAGAACGACGCCAGCAGACCGAGTGCGCCGAGCGCGACCGACAGCGCGGCGCCCGTCACGTAGAACGACGCGGCGATCTCGACGCCCGCCGCGCGCGCAAGTGCCTCGACGATCACGAGCGTCAGCAACAGGCCCTGTGCCGCGCCGCACAGTGTGGTGAGGAAAACGACCGAAAAGGCTGGGCGCATGGGGACTCCGTTTTTTCGTATGAGTGAAGGGCTTCGCGCTCAGCGCTGCGCCGCGAGCGACACGAGATTGATATCGCCGCGCGCCGCGCGGGCCTCGAATGAATCGTCTTCGCCAACGCCGTTCGACGCGCTGCCGCACCCGCCGCTACTCCCGCAACCGCACAACGCTTCGGTCTTCACGCGCGGCAGGTAATGATTCGACGGCCGCGTGCCCCATTCGGGCATCAGCGCATAGCCGCCGCGTTCGCGGATCGCGCGCGACACGTCCGACTCCGGATCGTGCACGTCGCCGAACAGGCGCGCCGACGTCGGGCATGCGAGCACGCAGGCCGGTTTCCGGTCACGCTCGGGCAACGCTTCGTTGTCGATGCGGTCCGCGCACAGCGTGCACTTCGTCATCTCCTTGCGGCCTTCGTCGAGCTCGCGTGCACCGTACGGGCACGCCCATGCGCAGTACTTGCAGCCGATGCACTTGTCGTAGTCGACCAGCACGATGCCATCCGACTTGCGCTTGTAGCTCGCACCGGTCGGGCATACCGGCACGCACGGCGGATCCTCGCAGTGCAGGCACGATTTCGGGAAATGGATCGTGTCGGTCATCGGGAACACGCCCGCTTCGTAGGTCTGCACGCGGTTGAAGAACGTGCCGGACGGATCGTCGTCGTACGGGCGCAGGTCGGCGAGACTGCCGGCTTCGCCCGACGTGTTCCATTCCTTGCAGCTCGTCACGCAGGCATGGCAGCCGACGCACACGTTCAGGTCGATGACGAGGGCCATCTGGGTCATGGTTGTGCTCCTTCGATCAGCGATCTTCAGACTTCGGGCCGGCCGACGTCGCGCGCCGCAGCCGCGCGGCGAATGCGCCGGTTCCCGCGAAATACGCCTGCACGCGCTGCAGCACGCGCGGCGTGCCCGGCAGCGCCGGCATCGGCGCGAACTGCGGCAAGGTCGTCGCCGCATCGGCTTCAGCCGGATAGATCCGCACCTGCACGTCGTACCAGCCGGCCTGCCCCGTGACCGGATCGGAGTTCGACATCCGCGCACCGCCGCGCGCCGCATCCGGCAGCTCGTCGGTAATCACGTGGTTCAACAGGAAGCCGCGCTGCGACTCGCCCGCCTGCGGCCCGAGATTCCACGCGCCGGCCGCCTTGCCGATCGCGTTCCACGTCCACACGGTGCCGGGCTCGACCGCCTCGCTGTAGCGCGCGCGGCAGCGCACCTTGCCCCATGGCGATTCGACGTAGATCCACGCGCCGTCGTCGATCTGCTGCGCGGCGGCCGTCAACGGGTTCACGAACAGGTGGTTCTCGCCGTGGATCTGCCGCAGCCACGCGTTCTGCGAATCCCACGAGTGGTACATCGCCATCGGCCGCTGCGTGATCGCCGCGAGCGGATAGCGGCCCGCATCGGTCAGCCCGCTTTCGAGCGACCGGTGCCAGAACGGCAGCGGATCGAAATAGCGCGCGATGCGCTCGCGCAAGTGGTCGGGCGGCTGGCGGCCCGACGTGCGGCCCTGCGCGGCGAGCCGGAATTTCTGCATCACGTCCGAGTAGAGCTGGATCACGATCGGCACGCCGAACTTGCGCATCCCGTTGTCGACCGCCCACTGCATGTACGGGCCGTTGCAGTTGCGCATGTACTGCAGCGGCTCCGGCAGCCGGTGGTGGTACACGCAGTTGTTCTCCGCGTAGCGCTTCCACTGGTCGGGGTTCGGCTCGCCGATGACGGCCTTGTCGCCGTCCTTGCCGCGCCAGCCGATCAGGAAGCCCGTGCCCGAATCGGGCGCGGTCTGGAAGTTGATGACGAAATCCGGATAGTCGCGGTACTTGCGCTGCCCGTCGGCCGTCGTGAAGGCCGGAAACTTCAGCCGGCTCGCGAGCTCGATCAGCACTTCCTGGAACGGCTTGCATTCGCCGGTCGGCGGCACGACGGGCACGCGCACCGAGTCGACCGGCCCGTCGAATTCGGAGATCGGCCGGTCGAGCACCGACATCACGTCGTGCCGTTCGAGGTAGGTCGTGTCGGGCAGGATCAGGTCGGCGAACGCCGTCATCTCCGATGCAAACGCATCGCATACGACGAGGAACGGGATCCGGTATTCGCCGTCGTCGCGCTTGTCGACCAGCATCTTGCGCACTTCCGTCGTGTTCATCGACGAATTCCACGCCATGTTTGCCATGAAGATCAGCAGCGTGTCGATCGGATAGGGATCGCCGCGCCACGCATTGGTGATCACCGAATGCATGAGCCCGTGCACCGCGAGCGGGTATTCCCACGAGAACGCCTTGTCGAGCCGTGCAGGCGTGCCGTCCGGGTGGACGAACAGGTCCTCGGGGCCGGCGGGCCAGCCGAGCGGGCCGGTGGCGAGCGGCGTGTTCGGCTTGATCTGGGCCGGGTCGTTCGGCGGTTTCGCCGACGGCGGCACCGCGCGCGGATACGGCGCCTTGTGCCGGAAGCCGCCCGGCCGGTCGATCGTGCCGAGCAGCGACATCAGCACCGCAAGCGCGCGGATCGTCTGGAAGCCGTTCGAATGCGCGGCGAGCCCGCGCATCGCATGGAACGCGATCGGCACGCCCTTCACCGATTCGTGCACCTTGCCCCACGAATCGGTCCAGCGCACCGGCAGCTCGATCGCGTGCTCGCGTGCAACCGTCTCCATCTCGCGCGCCAGGCGGCGGATCGTGTCGGCCGCGATGCCGGTGATGTCGGCCGCCCATTCCGGCGTGCACTCGGCCACCTGTTCGCGCAGCAGCGTGAACGACGGCGCGACGGGCGTGCCGTCGTCGAGCGTATAGCGGCCGTCGAGCGCCGGCTCCGCGCCTTCCGTGTGATGCAGCACCGCGCGGTTCGTCTTCGTGTCCCACCACATCCGGTTCTGCGGATACAGTGCGTTGACCTCCGGCGCGCCGGCGTCGCGCACGAACAGCCCGAACGTGTCGGCGCCGTCGCGCTGGTCGACCAGCTCGGCCGCGTTCGTGAAGCGCGACACGAATTCAAGATCGAACGCGTTGCGCGCGATCAGCTCGTGCATCAACGCCATGAACAGCGCGCCGTCGGTGCCGGGGCGAATCGGAATCCATTCGTCGGCGATCGCCGCGTAGCCGGTGCGCACCGGATTGATCGCGATGAAGCGGCCGCCCGCGCGCTTGAACTTGCCGAGCGCGATCTTCAGCGGATTCGAATGGTGGTCTTCCGCGGTGCCGATCATGAGGAACAGCTTCGCGTGGTCGAGATCGGGCCCGCCGAATTCCCAGAACGAGCCGCCGATCGTGTAGATCATCCCGGCCGCCATGTTCGCCGAGCAGAACCCGCCATGCGCCGCATAGTTCGGCGTACCGAACTGTTTCGCGAACAGGCCGGTGAGCGCCTGCATCTGGTCGCGGCCCGTGAACAGCGCGAACCGTTTCGGGTCGGTGGCGCGCAGGTGCGCGAGGCGCTTTTCGAGCACGTCGAACGCGACGTCCCACGACACCGGCTCGAACTGCGCGTCGCCGCGCTCGGCGCCCGGCTTGCGCATCAGCGGCTGCGTGAGCCGCGCGGGCGAATACTGCTTCATGATTCCCGACGAACCTTTCGCGCAGATGACGCCCTGGTTCAGCGGATGCTCGGGATTGCCGTCGATATAGCGCACCTCGCCGTCGCGCAGGTGCACGCGGATGCCGCAGCGGCATGCGCACATGTAGCACGTCGTCGTCTTGATCTCGGCCTGCTCGTCGCGCTCGCGTGCCCGATGTTCCATCGTCTGTCCTCGCTCGTGGATGTGGGCGCACCCCGCCGGGGCGCACCCGTGAATCGGTTCATCCATGCTATGCCGGCACGCGGCCGACATAAAGTCGCATCCTCTGATCGGTGCTATCGGTCGGCCCGATAGTTGCCCCGGCCATCCATCGGATCGGGCCGGAAGCCGCATGCGCGAAGGCCCGGCTTGCGGGCCGGGCCTTCGGCGTCACGCGTTACCGCGCATTACCATGCATCACCGCGGCGGATAGGCGAGCAGTTCGCTGTCGTCGAGATGCTCGCGGCGGCTGCGGCGCGTCAGCCCGTAGGCGACGACCAGCACGCCGAGGCTGGCGACGCCGAGCCACAACGGCTTGCGCTGATCGGGGATGAACGCCATCGCGACGAGGATGCCGACCATGCCGATGATCGCGACCCAGGTCAGGTACGGATACGCCCACATCTTGACGCGCAGCTTGCTGGCGGCCACCGGGTCGAGACGCTTGCGCAGGCGCAGCTGCGAGAACGCGATCAGCACGTACACGAACAGTGCGACGGTACCGTACGAATTGACGAGGAACGCGAACACGGTATCGGGCGACACGTACGACATCACGACCGACACGTAGCCGAACACCGTGCCGAGCAGGATCGCGCGCACCGGCACGCCGCGCTTGTTGACCTTTGCGAGCGCGGCCGGCGCGTCGCCGTGGCGGGTCAGCGCGAACAGCATCCGCGACGCCGCATAGAGGCCCGAGTTGAGTGCGGACAGCACGGCCGTCAGCACGATCGCGTTCATCACGTTGGCGGCGGCAGGCAGGCCCATCACTTCGAGTGCGCTCACATACGGCGTGGCCATCTGATGCGAATTCCACGGCACCAGCGCGACGACGAGCGCGACCGAGCCGACGTAGAACACCAGCACGCGCGTGATCACCGAATTGGTGGCCTTCGCAACCGCTTTCGCCGGCTCCTTGGCCTCGGCCGCCGCGATCGTGACGATTTCAGCGCCGAAGTAGAAGCCGGTCGCCGCGACCGCCCCGCTCATCACCGGCCCGATGCCGAGCGGCATGAAGCCGCCGTGGCCGAGCATCGTCGGCAGCACGGACGTCGTGTGCATCGACGCGGGCCACAGGCCGAGCACGTAGAGGCCGCCGAGGAACAGGAACACGATGATCGCGCCGACCTTGATCGACGAGAACCAGAATTCGAACTCGCCGTAGCTGCCGACCGAGATCAGGTTCGTGAGCGTCAGCACGATCAGCAGCGCGAGGCTGATGATCCACGCCGGTGTATCGGGCAGCCAGAACTGGATCAGCTTGGCGCCGGCCACCGCTTCGAGCGCGACGACGATCACCCAGAAATACCAGTACATCCAGCCGGTCAGGAAGCCCGCCATCTTGCCGGGCCCGCGCCAGTTTCCGAACGCGAGCCGCGCGTATTCGTAGAACGAACCGACGGCCGGCATCGCGCACGCCATCTCGCCGAGCATCCGCATCACGAGCACGACGAGCCCGCCCGTGATCAGGAACGACAGGATCGCGGCCGGCCCGGTCTGCTGAATCACCACACCGCTGCCGACGAACAGCCCGGCACCGATCACGCCGCCAAGCGCGATCATCGTCATGTGGCGCTGCTTGAGTCCACACTTCAGGTCACTCTGATTCGAGGGTTGCATGTCTTCTCCATATCCAGTTGTCCGGACGCCGCCCGCACGCCACCATCGGGTGAGCGCGGGCGCCGCCGGCGACGGCGCGTGCAGGGGCGCCTGCAGCCCCGGCCGCACGGATTTCTGTTGCTCTTATTGTGTTGGACGGCCCGGCGCGGGTTGCATCACGCCGGGCGAAATGCACTGCGTTCAGGGCTTTTCGTCGTTCCTGAAATACGACAGGTAGAGCATCCGCTGCCCGAGGCGCCGGAACGGCGCGAACGGGTGGCCAGGCAGCGGCGACGTGAAGATCGGCAGCGTCTGGCGTGCGCCCTTCCCCGCGATCTGCTCGGCCAGCCGGCGGCCGGCCTGCTGCGAATACGACACGCCGTTGCCGCCGTAGCCGAGCGCGTAGTACACCGACTGCCGCGGGTCGGGCTGGCACACGCGCGGCATCATGTCGTGGCTGACATCGACCCAGCCCCACCATGAATAGTCGATCTCGACGCCGCGCAGCGCGGGAAACTTGCGCGCCATCCCTTCCTTCAGCAATTCGAAGTGACGCGGGTTCGGCGCATCGTCACCGGTGATCGCGCTGCGGCTGCCGATCTGCAGACGGCGATCGGGCAGGAACCGGTAGTAGAAGCGCAGCGTACGCGTATCGGTCAGCACCTGCGTCGTGCGGAAATTGCATGCGTCGATCTCCGCGTCGGTGAGCCGGCGCGTGACCATCGAGTTCGACAGGATCGGCATCACCTTGCTGCGCAGCGACGGATGCAGCGTCTGCGCCGTGTACGCGCCGGTCGCGATGCCGACCGCGCGGGCCCGCACGACGCCGCCAGGCGTACGCAGGTGATGCACGCCGTCGATCGTCTCGAAGCCGAGCACGGGGCTGCTCGTATGCACCTTCGCGCCGGCTGCGCGCGCGAGGCGCAGGTAGCCAAACGCGAGCTTCAGCGCATGGATGCCGATGCCTTCCGGCTCGTGCAGCGCGCCGGCCGCCTCGTGGTCGTTGATGAATTCGCGGCGGAAGGTTTCGGCGCTCAGCAGCTCGGACGGATAGCCGAACACGTCCTTCCACACCTTCGCCTCGGCCGCGAGCTTGGCCATGATGCGCGGACGGTGCGCGATCAGGAAATGGCCGCCCGGCTGCGGATCGCAGTCGATTTCCGACACGAGCGACTTGAAGTGCTCGAAGCCTTCGAGGATCTCGTCGTGCATCTTCAGCGCGACGTCCTTGCCCCAGCGCTCGATCCACTGCGAGCGCGACAGCCGGCCCGACGCGTTCTGCCCCTGCCCGCCGTTGCGGCTGCTGCAGCCCCAGCTCGTGCGATTGGCCTCGAGCACGACGGCCTTGATGCCGTGATCCCTCGCGAGGCACAGCGCGGTCGCGAGGCCCGTGTAGCCGGCGCCGATGATCGCGACGTCGACATCGAGATCGCGCGTGACGGGGCCGTCGTCGGGCGGCGGGGTGCCGGCCGTCGCGACCCAGTAGGTCGGCGCGTACTGCTTGCCGCACCCGGGCCCCGGCGACACGAGCGGATCGTAGGTCGGGTCGTAACGCGTATCGTTAGCCCGGCCGCCGGCGAAGCCGCTCGCGGTACGTTCGATGGAAGGGGTCGACATGCTCAGACCTCCGACGCGGGCTGGCCTGCCGCGCCGCAACGGGCGCACGAGGCGATTCGACTGACTGATGCGGGGCACGCGCTCGCCGCACGGGCGAATGCTGCCGACTGCCTGTAGGTCATGCCTGTCTCCTGATCGTTCTCTTCGGGTCGATCGTGTGCAGATGCTTCAATGCGGCGATCTGTCGAGGAAAGTGTAGGCAGGCCGATTTTTCGCAGGTAGGGCCAGTGGCCCGGATTCGCTTGGACCAGCGTGCGGGATGGCGAATGGCGGGTAACTTCGGGCGACCGGTGGCTGGCGCCGATCGGCAGCGGTCGCGGCGCGGAGGCGACGCCGCCGGACGACCGCGCCGCCGAACGGCGGGCAACAGCGGGCGACCAGCAGACGACGACGGTCAGCAAGGATCGGTGGCGCGGGTGCGACGCCGCCGGACGACCGGAACGCCAAGCGGCGGGCAACAACGGGCGACCGGCAGACGGCGTCGGTCAGCGACGCAGGCACGACACTGCCAGAAAACCGGGCCGCCGATACGGCCTCACGCCGCGCCCCATCCATCTACCCGGCGCTGCATCACATCGCGCGTACCGCGACGCCGTCCACGCTGCCGCGCTTCTCGATCGCCCGCGCGGAAACGATCGACAGGAGTGCAGACAACATCACGTAAACCCCGACGAGCCACGGCGCCCCGCCGTTCACGCGCAGCAATGCGGTCGCGACGATCGGCGTGAGGCCGCTCGCGAAGATGCCCGACACCTGGTAGACGAACGAGATGCCCGTGTAACGCACGTTCGCGTCGAACAGCTCCGCGAAGAGCGCGGCCTCCGGCCCGTACGCCATCGCATAGAAGATCCCGAACGGGATCACGAGCGCGAGCCACACGGCGAGCAGGTTCGTCGATTGCGTCTGCAGCAGCCAGAACGCGGGCAGCACCGACAGCCCGCACAGCGTCGCGCCCCACCGGTACACGCGTGCGCGGCCGATCCGGTCCGACAGGCTGCCGAACACGGGAATGAACACGCACATCACGACCGCCGCGCTCATCACGCCGAGCAGTGCGTCGCCGCGCGAGATCGACAGGTTGCGCGTCATGTAGCCGATCGAGAACACCGCGAACACGTTGAAGAACACGCCGTCGATATAGCGCGCGCCCATCCCGAGCAGGATCGCCTGCCGATAATTTGCGAGCAGCTCGACGACCGGCAGCTTCGTGTCGCGCCGCTGCCGCTTGAGCGCAACGAATTCGGGCGTATCGGCCACGCGCGTGCGGATGTAGAAGCCGACCGCCACCAGCAGCAGCGACGCCGCGAACGCGACGCGCCAGCCCCACGCGAGGAACGCGGCGTCCGGCAGCGCACGCGACAGCGCCGCGACCACGCCGGCCGCGAGGCACAGCCCGATCGCGAGCCCGATCTGCGGCAGGCTCGCATACAGCCCGCGCCGGTGCGGCGGCGCGTACTCGTACGCCATCAGCACCGCACCGCCCCACTCGCCGCCGAGGCCGATGCCCTGCAGCACGCGCAGCGTCAGCAGCAGCACCGGCGCCCACATGCCGATCTGCGCGTAGGTCGGCAGAAATGCGACGCCGGCCGTCGACACGCCCATGATCAGCATCGTCAGGATCAGCGCGGACTTGCGTCCGACGCGGTCGCCGAGATGGCCGAACAGCAAGCCGCCGAGCGGCCGCGTGACGAAGCCGACCGCGAACGTCGCATACGCGAGCATCGTCGACACGAACGCGTCGCCGGCCGGAAAGTACTGCTTGTCGAACACGATGCCGGCGACCACGCCGTACAGGAAAAAGTCGTACCACTCGACGGTCGCGCCGATCACGCTGGCCGCGGCCACGCGTCGGACGACCCGGGAATCGATTGCCATGCGAGCTTCTCCAGGTAAGGATGCGCCGCAACCTGCCCCGGCGCCGTACCGGCGGGGGCATCGATGAACGCGTGGCGGCCGTCCGGGCGCAGGAGCACGGGCCACGCGGATGGATGCGTGGCGACGCCCTACGCGAGCGCCTCGGCGGCCGGCGCGACGCTGCGGCCGCGATCGACCGCGCGCGCGTCCTCGAGGATCATGTCGGACGCCTTCTCGGCGACCATCACGATCGGCACGTTGGTATTGCCCGATACGAGGGTCGGCATGATCGAGCAGTCGACCACGCGCAACCCGCGCGTGCCGTACACGCGCAGCCGCTCGTCGACGACCGCGAGCGGATCGCTCGCGACGCCCATTTTCGCGGTGCCGGACGGATGGAAGATCGTCTGTCCGTATTCGCGGCAAAACTCGAGCAATTCGTCGTCAGTCTGCGCGTCCGCGCCCGGCCGTACCTCGCGCTTCATCAGCGGCGCCATCGGCTCGGTGGCCGCGACGCGGCGTGCGAAGCGCACGCCGGCCACCGTCGTGCGGCGGTCGCGCTCGGTGTCGAGATAGTTCGGCTGGATCGACGGCGCGTCGCGCGCATCGTCGGTGCGGATGCGCACGGTGCCGCGCGATTCGGGCCGCAGCTGGCAGATCGAATACGTGCAGCCGGGAAACGGATGCACGCTGCCGCCCGCCGAATCGGCCGACAGCGTCGAAAAATGGAACTGGATGTCGGGCGTCGCCGATTCGTCCGGCAGCGCACGGCAGAACATCCCGCCCTGGTTGATGCCGATCGCGAGCGGGCCGCCGCGGAACAGCGCCCATTGCAGCCCCATCTTCGCGCGGCCGACCCACGAATGCAGCTCGTCGTTGGTCGTGATCGGCTTCGTCACTTCGTAGATCAGACGAATCTGCAGATGATCCTGCAGGTTCTCGCCGACGCCCGCGCGATCGGCGACGACCGGAATTCCGTGCCGGTCCAGCAGCGCGGCCGGCCCGACGCCCGACACCTGCAGCAGTTGCGGCGACTGCAGCGCGCCGGCCGCGAGGATCACCTCGCGCAGTGCACGCACCTCGTGAACCTTGCCATGCTGGACGTAGCGCACGCCGGACGCCTGCGCGCCGTCGAACAGCACCTTCAGCGCCTGCGCGTCGGTTTCGACACGCAGGTTCGGCCGCCCGCGCGCGGGCTTCAGGTAGGCCACCGCCGTCGAGCAGCGCAGCCCGTTGCGCGTGGTGAGCTGGTAGTAGCCGACGCCTTCCTGGTCGCCCGTGTTGAAATCGTCGACCGTGCGCACGCCGAGCCGGTTCGACGCGGCGACGAACGCATCGACGAGTTCGTGCCGCTGCCGGATCGCGGACGCCCACAGCGGGCCGCCGGTGCCGCGCGTCGGCCCTTCTCCGAGCGTGTTGTGTTCGAGCCTGCGGAAATACGGCAGGCAATCGCGCCAGCTCCAGCCGCGATTGCCGAGCGCGGCCCAGTGGTCGTAGTCCTGCTGCTGCCCGCGCACGTAGATCAGCCCGTTGATCGAGCTGCAGCCGCCGAGCGTGCGGCCGCGCGGCCAGTACAGGCGGCGGTTGTGCATGTTCGGATCGGGATCGGTGTGGAAGCCCCAGTTGTACACGGGGTGGAACATCGTCTTGCCATAGCCGATCGGCACGTGGATCCACATGTATTTGTCGGCGGGGCCGGCCTCCAGCAGGCACACCGTATGGCGGCCGCCGTCGGACAGCCGGTTGGCGAGGACGCAACCGGCCGATCCCGCGCCGACCACGACATAGTCGAAGCTGCGTGTCATTCCATGTCTCCGTTCCGGGGTATTGAAAAAATCCGGTATGTTTTGTCCAAATTTATTGAGCACACGGAACGCATACAAGCCGATTTATTGTCCACGCCGCGAATGTGGTACAAAAACCGTTCAATTCGTTTCATTTCCATCGTACACACCATCCCGGGACGCACGCCGATCCCGACGGAGGAGACACATGCGCGAAACCGCCCCCGCGCCGCCCGACGGCGCGCCCGCCGACGACGCACGCGTGCTGCGCGCGCTCGCGGTGCTCGAAGCGCTCGCGTCGGCCGGCCAGCCGTACACGCTGTCGCAGCTCGCCGCACGGTTGCACATTCCAAAGGCGACGCTGCTGCGGCTGATCGAATCGCTCGAAACGCGCGGCTACGTGATCCACATGCCCGACTCGCGCGGCCACGACCGCGGCATCGCACTCGGCCCGCGCGCCGCGCAGTTCGCGCTCGCGGCACTGTCGAACAACACGTTCACGCGCGGCTGCCGCTCGGTGCTGCGTGCGCTCGTCGACATGCTCGGCGAAACCTGTAACCTCACCGCGCTCGATGGCGACACGGTGCTGTACGTCGAACGCGTCGAGACGACCGAGCCGCTGCGGCTCGAGATGCGCCCCGGCATGCGCGTGCCGCTGCATTGCACGGCGAGCGGCAAGCTGTTCCTGTCGCAGATGAATGCGCTGGAGCGCAACGCGATGCTCGCGCGGCTCACGCTGAAGAAGATGACCTACCGGACGCTGACCGATGCGCAGTTGCTCGCGGCCGAGCTCGACCGGCTCGCCGCGCGCGGCGTCGGGATCGACAACGAGGAGTTCGTACGCGGGATGGTCGCTGTTGCCGTGCCGGTGAAGGATGCCGCGAGCGGCCGCATGCTCGCGGCGCTCGCCGTGCATGCGCCGACCGCGCGTGCGACGCTCAACGACCTGCTGGAGAACGTGCCGAAGATGCGGGAGGCAGCCACGCGGCTCGCGCCGCTGCTGCATGCGGCTGAGGGCGTGCCGTCGGGTTGATGCAGTCGCGCGCGGTCATGCCATTACGCGCTCATGCGTTGAAACGTTCAAGCCAGGTGATAACGCAGCCAGAAAGTCTCGCGGCATGCGTTGTCGAACGTCATCCGCGTCGGGCCGATCGGTTGCGCATCGGGATGGCGAAGCACGTCGTAGTCGATCCAGCATTCGGCGCACAGCAGGTCGGACGGCGCGCGATCCTGCTCGACCGAGCGGCGCACGATCGCACCGTTGTCGAAGCGATATTCGGTTTCGTCGCGCGTGACCTCGACATCGTCGTCGGTCCAGCGGTCGTGCGACGTCGTGTGCGACACGATCGACACCGGGCCCGCGAGCCCGTGGATCGCGGCGACATAGGAAATGAGCTTGTCCATGGCGAGGCGGCAAACGGATGGATGGCCGCATCGCGCAACGCATGCTGCGCGATGCAACCCGAGCGGCGAGTATAGCCGCGCGCCGAAGACCTTGCCGCCGGCGGGGTTTCGCGCGCTACGCGTCCAGCGCGAGCAACGCGAACGTCACGACAAGCCAGTGCCCGCCCACGCAGTCGCCGGCCACGTGCGCGCGTGCGCTCGCGAGATGCCGTTCAGCCTATGCGAACAACGCTCGCACCGCGTCGAGATGGGGCGCGAGAAACACCGCGCTATCGGCCTTGCCGGTGAACACATCCGCTGCACCATCCGCCGTCACGAAACGCATGTCCTCGACGCCCAGGAAACCGAACAGCGTTCGCAGCCAGGGTTCGAGGAAGTTGCGCTGCGCCCGTTCCGCGTCCGGCCCGTAACGCCATCCCGCCGCGATCACGAAGGTCGCGCGTCGCCCGCCGAGCAACCCGCGCGGCCCGGACGGCGTCGTTTCGACGGTCACCCCCTGCCTGACGATATGGTCCAGCCAGAGCTTGAAGTTCGCGGACGGCCCCCAGTTGTGCATCGGCACGCCGATCACGTACTCGTCGGCATCGCGCAACTCGGTCGTGAACGTCGTCGACAATGCCAGCATCTCGTTCTGCTGCCCGGTCCGCACGTCCGGCGGCGTGAAGTTCGCGGCGATCCAGGCCGCGTCGATCGGCGGCATCGCGATGCGACACAGATCACGCTCCACGACATGCCCGTCGGGATGCGCACGCAGCCAGTTGCGCGCATACTCCTGCGTCAATCGACGCGAAATGGACGCATCACCCATTGGGCTCGAATCGATTTGCAATAACTTGAACATCGGAATTCTCCGGTTGAAGGCGATCCGATGTTATTCAACCCAAAGGTTGATTGTCAACCTTGAGGTTGAATATAATTCCGCCATGAGTCTCTCCATGAATCCACACGATCGTTCGCCCGACAGGCTGGACGCCATCTTCAGCGCGCTTGCCGATCCGACCCGGCGGTCGATACTCGGACGGCTGCGCGACGGCAGCCTGACCGTGGGCGAGCTGGCGGCGCCCTACGACGTGAGCCTCAATGCGATCTCCAAGCACGTCAAGACGCTCGAGAAAGCAGGGCTGATCCGCCGCGAAATCCGGGGGCGCGAGCACGCGTGCCAGCTCGACGCGGCGAATCTCGAGGAAGTACAGCGCTGGCTCGACCATTACGCCGAGTTCTGGAGCGAGCGGCTCGACGCGCTCGACCGGCATCTCGCCGCCAAGCGGAAACAGAAGCCGCCCCGGTCATGAGCGGTCATGCGATCACGGTCCGCAAGCTGCTCCATGCGTCGCGCGACGAGGTGTTCGACGCGTGGCTCGACGCGGAGGGCCTGTGCGCGTGGATGCTGCCCGGCACGATGAAGCATTGCGACGCGATGCTGGAACCGCGCGTCGGCGGACGCTTTCACATCTTCATGCGTTCGTCGCGCATCGAATACACGCACTCCGGTGAATATCGCGTGCTGGACCGCCCGTCGAAGCTGGTATTCACGTGGCAGTCCTCGTACATGAACCAGCAGGAAACGCTCGTCACGATCGATCTGTTCGACCGTGACGGCCTGTGCGAGCTCGTGCTGACGCATGAGCGCGTACCGCCCGAGCTCGCGCCGAAGGGCGTAGGGATCGGCTGGCGGCAGATGCTGGACAAGCTTGACGTGTCGCTGCAGGCCCCGGGCGACCACGCGATGGCGCGGCCCCGGGCCTGAACCGCCGGGCAGCCCCCTTCCCGCGCGCTACGCCTCCAGCGCCAGCAACGCGAACGTCGCGAGCCAGTGCTCGCCCATGTAGTCGCCGGCCACGTGCGCGAGCGCGCTCGCGAGGTGCCGGTCGGCCGCGTCGAGCAGCTTCGCGCGTCGCGCATCGCCTTCGGGCAGCGCGCCGGCGAGCGAGCGCTGGCACCACGCGCGGCTCAGGTTCAGCCCGTCGAGGTGCGCAATCTTGCCGTCGCTGCGATCGCTGACCGTCGCCGGTTCGAACAGCGTCGCCGGCTCGCCGCGCGCGAGATCGGGCAGGAAGCGCGCGAACCAGCCGTCGAATTCGGCAGCCGGCAGCACGCGCCGCATCAACTCCGCCTCCATCAGCGCGGGCGACAGGAATTCGTCGCCCGACGGCTCCCACGCCTGGCACGCGACATCGTTCAGGTGCCAGCGCTTCGCGGTATCGACGATCAGCGCCGCGAGCCCGTCGCGCTGCGTGTCGCGCGCGAAGTCGAGCGTGAGCGCCAGCGCGAACGCGGTGTTGAAGTGCGTGCCGACGCGCAGCGGATAGGTCGCTTTCGGCAGGAAGGTCTCGAAGCGCGACACGAACAGGTCGGTGAGCGGCGCCATCGTCTTCGCCCAGCGCGCGGCCTGCGGCAGCGTGCCCTTCAGCGCGAGCCGCTCCAGCTGCGCCGACAGCGCGAGCAGCCACGCCCAGCCGTACGGCCGCTCGAAGCCGGCGTTGTGCGGCAGCGCGAGATACGCGCGCTCGCCGGCGACGTTCGCATCGGTGAAGTGCGCATCGACGATCGCGACGATGCGTTCGGCCTCCGGCAACGCCGGGTAGCGTTCGAGCACGCGCAGCACGAGCCAGTAGCCGTGCACGCACGAGTGCCAGTCGTAACTGCCGTAGAAGATCGGGTGCAGCGCGCGCGGCCCCTGCACGTCTTGCGGGCCGGCGAGCGAATGCGTGAGCTTGTTCGGATATTCGCGGGTCAGGTGCGCGAGCGCGAGCGACGCGAATTTCGAGGCGAGTTCGGGGGTCAGTCGGTCGGTCATTGGGATCTCGTCAGAAGCGGAATGCGAACGCATACATCAGCAGCGTGTTCACGGCGAGCAGCAGCAAGGCCGTCGGCCACTGCACCTTGATCACGCCATTCTTGTCCTTCAGTTCGAGCAGCGCCGCCGGCACGATGTTGAAGTTCGCGGCCATCGGCGTCATCAGCGTACCGCAGAAGCCGCTCAGCATCCCGATCGCGCCGACGATCGCCGGGTTGCCGTGAAACTGGTGGACGATCAGCGGCAGGCCGATGCCGGCCGTCATCACCGGAAACGCGGCAAAGCCGTTGCCCATGATCATCGTGAACAGCGCCATGCCGACCGTGTAGGCCGCGACCACCGCGAACGGCGAATCGATCGGCACCCAGTCCTTCACAAGCCCCGACACCACGCCGCCGACACCCGCGACCGCGAACAGCGCGCCGAGCGCCGCGAGCATCTGCGGCAGGATCGCGGCCCAGCCGACCGCGTCCATCGTGTGGCGTGCCTCCTTCACCGCATGCACGGGCGAATCGCGCAGCATCGCGAGCGCGACGGCGAACGCGACGAGCGTGCCGAGCACGAGCGAGATCAGCGTCACGCTCTTCTGGTCGACGAACGGCACGCGCTTCAGCGCGAACGTGCCGATCAGCGTGACGACCGGAATCAGCAGCGCGGGCAGGAACAGCTTGTTGCCGAAACGCTGCGCGAGCGTCTCGCGCCGCACGGCCGCCGCTTCCCCTGCTTCGTCGGACTTGCCGCGCCCGAGCTTGCCCGAGCCGGCGATCACCGCGAGCGCGATCGCGAGGCAGCCCGTCACGAAATGCGGCAGCAGCGCGCCGAACAGGAACGTGACCGCGTAGATCGCCCAGAACGCGAAATTGACGACGCGGCGCGGGTTCGTGCGGTCCGTGAGGTTGAAGAATGCGAACGCGGCGAACATCAGCCCCGCGAGCGTGTACAGCGATTCGAGGCCGATCATCGCGCGCCCTCCTGCCCCACCAGGCCGAAGCCGCGCGTGAGCCGGCGGTCGAGCAGCGCGAGGCGCGTGCAGTGGATCAGCAGCGCGGCGATCGCGGTCGGGATCGCCCACACCGACAGGTGCAGCGGCTCGATGGAAATCCCGTTCTGTTCGAGAAAGCCCTTGATCAGCAGGATCGACTGGATCGCGATGAAGATGTCCTCGCCGAAGAACACGGCGACGTTGTCGACGCCCGACGCATGCGCGCGGATCTGCTGGCGCACCGATTCGGGCAGGTCGCCGTGCCGGTTGACGGCGGCGGCCTCGGCCATCGGCGCGATCAGCGGCCGCACCATCTGCGCATGGCCGCCGAGCGACGTGAGGCCGAGCGCGGCCGTCGCCTGGCGCAGCACGAAGTACAGCATCAGCACGCGGCCCGTGGTGGCCGCCTGCACGCGCGAGATCATCCGCCTCGCCTGCTCCTTGAGCCCGTTGCGCTCGAGCAGCGCGATCACCGGCAGCGTCAGCCAGATGAGCCCCATGTAGCGGTTTTCGGTGAACGCCTTGCCGAATGCGCTGACGATGTCGACGAGATTCAGCCCGCCCGCCAGCCCCGTCGCGAGCCCCGCGATCGTGACCACCAGCAGCGCGTTGAAGCGCAATGCAAAACCGACCACGACGATCGGCACCCCAATCAGCACCAGCATTGCTCCTCCTTGTATCGGACGCGCGGCGCCTTGGAACGCGCCGCCTGCCCGGTTTGGACCGGGCTCTGACGGCGAAATCTAACACGAGACTTTATCGATAAAAAGTCGACAATTTGCTGCCTCGGGTAAACGTTGAAGCGCGCGGATACCGTGCCCGGGTCATGTGTCGTTTGTGTTTCATCCGAGGAATCGGCGGCCGGCGGGCCGGTGCGGGCGCGACGGTCGCGGCCCGCGCGTTCCCGCTCCGGGGGTGGCGTGCGACGGGCCGCCGCGCGTGGCGGAGCCCCGGTGCGCCGACTAAACTGGAAAGCATCGGCAACGGACGGGAGAGCCGCCATGATTGACGTATTCCAGACCATCGGCAGCCGCGCGTTCTCCGCTCATCTGGCGAAGGACGGGATGGTGACGCTGATGGAGCAACGCCATGAGGTCGATCGCGTGACGCTCGCGACCGCGTATGCCGCGCTCGTCGAGGAGGCCGAGCAGGAAGGCGACCTGCGCGACGCGACGGTCGAAGGCATGATGCGCGCGCTGATCCAGGGGTACGCGCGCAGCCATTGACGGCGCGGGTGTGCCGCCGGTGCACGGCCGGTTTCCGCCCGCGGATGCGGATGCGGGTGGCGGGCTTGCCCGGGCGCTAGGCGGCCGGCGTACCGGCGCCCATGTCGAACCACCGGCCCGCGCGCAGTTGCCGGTAGTCGGCCTGCGTGAAGATCCTCAGCAGGTTCGCGACCGCGCCGTTGCTGGCGCGGTCGAGTTCCGTCATGAACGCCTCGACTTCGTCGCGGCCGGCAAACAGGATCGTGCGAAAGTAGCGTTCGCGTTCCGCGTCGGACAGGTTCGTTGCGCTCAGCTGGTACGGATGGTGAAGCGCCGCGAACAGGAAGTAAAAGCGCTCGGCGTCGTCGCGGAGCACACGCACCGCGTCCGGATCGACCGGAAAATCGCGGTAGAACGACGCGTGTCCGCTCTCGATGTAGATCCGGTACACCAACCGGCCATCGCGTTCGATCACGATCGGCGCGTACGGGTCGTGGCTGACGAGTGGGGTGTCGGGCGCGGTCATCGCGCGTGCCTCGCGCTCGCAATGCGGTTGCCCGCACCCGTCCGGATTGCCTGCCAAGTTCCGCCTGTAAAAGCCATCTGTCGTGATTCCCCGTCTGCTGGAAAAGGGCTGCGTGACGCTGCCGGCCGCACCCCGCCGGTGCTAGCGCCTGTCGTAAACCAGGCGCAGCAGAAGATACACGGGATAGGCCATCGCCATGACGATGAGCGCGGCCTCGTGCCCCGACGCCGTTTCGGCGCAATGGCGCGCGAACCGCCCGGAACCGAACAGTCCGATGGCAAGCCGCAGCATGCCGCCGACCAGAAGCGCCGCGAGCAGCCCGATGCCCCACCCCGGCCAGTTGCCCGCCGGCACGGCAGACAGGAAAAACGCGCTGCCGCCCGCGAAGGCGGCGCCGAGCGTCACCCGATAGCTGCGGCAATACGTGGCGCTCATGTCGCGGTCGCGCTTTCCATACCCCATGTTTCGTGACGGCCATTCTTTTTGTGGAAGGCGGCACGGTAACATGTCCGCTTCGACGGCCCGTGCCCGCTGCCAGCCTGAAACACCGCACAGTCATAGAGGAAACGCACTGAAACGGCACAATGCGCAAAATTTTCGATTGCCGCCGCCCGCGCCGCATGACAGCATGCGGGCGTCGCCAACCAGAAAGAATGCCGTGCCGTCCGGCCGCCGATGCCGCCCGGCAGCGCCGAACAGGCAGCGCCTTCCATGAACCCGGCCCACCTCCAACATTACGAACCGACCGGAGAATTCCGCTTGTGAACATCGGCATCGTCAACGACCTCCCGCTTGCCGTCGAGGCGATGCGCCGCGCGATCGCGCGACGGCCCGAGCACCGCGTGCTGTGGGTCGCGACCGACGGCGCGCAGGCCGTCGAACTGTGCGCCACGCAGCCGCCCGACGTCGTGCTGATGGACCTGATCATGCCGAAATTCGACGGGATCGAAGCGACGCGGCGGATCATGCGATCCGAACGACCGTGCGCGATCCTGATCGTGACGAGCTGCATCGGTGCGAATGCGTGGCGCGTGTTCGAGGCGATGGGCGCCGGCGCGCTCGACGCAGTCGATACACCCAGGCTCGGCGACGGCTCGACCGGCGACACGACCAAACTGCTGCTCGCGAAGATCGACCAGATCGGCCGCCTGCTCGACGCCCCCGGCGGCTCGCGCCTCGCCGGCACGCCCCCCCGCACGGGTGGCGGCCCGCTGATCGCGATCGGCGCATCGGCCGGCGGCCCCGGCGCGCTCGCGTCGGTCCTCGGCGGCCTGCCGGCCGATTTCAGCGCACCGATCGTGATCGTGCAGCACGTCGACCGCGCGTTCGCCGAAGGCATGGCGCAATGGCTCGACGGCCAGACGCCGCTCGCCGTGCGTGTCGCACGCGAAGGCGACCGCCCGCAACCGGGCGTCGCGCTGCTCGCCGCGACCGACGATCACCTGCGCATCACGCGCGCCGGCACGCTCGAATACACGCGCGAACCGGCCGCCACGCCGTACCGCCCGTCGGTCGACGTGTTCTTCAACAGCCTGACCGAGCACTGGCCCGGCCGCGTGATCGGCGTGCTGCTCACGGGGATGGGGCGCGACGGCGCGATCGGCCTGAAGGCGCTACGGATGAAGGGCTACCATACGATCGCGCAGGACGAGGCGACGAGCGCCGTGTACGGCATGCCGAAGGCGGCCGCGACGCTCGGCGCGGCGCGCGCGATCCTGCCGCTCGGTCGCATCGCGGGCGAGCTGGCGGCGCTCGCAAGAATCTGAGCCTGACGATGAACCCGCGCAACACCCATGCCTGCCCCCGCAACAACCGCAACAACCCGCCTCGACCATGAGCATTGACCTGACTCGCCCGCCAGGCGGCCACTACGCGCCGCCCGCCGACGTGCCGGCGATGGTGCTGCTGGTCGACGACCAGACGATCGTCGCGGAAGCCGTGCGGCGCGCGCTCGTCGACGAGGAAGGCATCGATTTCCACTACTGCCCGCGTTCGGACGACGCGATGGCCACCGCGATCGAGACGCGGCCGACCGTGATCCTGCAGGACCTCGTGATGCCCGGCACCGACGGGCTGAGCCTCGTGAAGGCGTACCGCTCGAATCCGGCGACGCGCGACGTGCCGATCATCGTGCTGTCGACGCAGGAAGAGCCGGTGATCAAGAGCGCCGCGTTCGCGGTCGGCGCGAACGACTACCTCGTGAAGCTGCCCGACCGCATCGAGCTCGTTGCACGCGTGCGCTATCACTCGCGCTCGTACATGAACCTGCTGCAACGCGACGAGGCCTATCGCGCGCTGCGGCAATCGCAGCAGCAGTTGCTCGAAGCCAATCTCGAGTTGCGGCGCCTCACGCATTCTGACGGCCTCACCGGGCTGTCGAACCGGCGCTATCTCGACGAATACCTCGCCGCCGAATGGCGGCGCGGCACGCGCGAGCGCAGCGAGCTGTCGCTGCTGATGATCGACGTCGACAATTTCAAGCTGTACAACGACACGTACGGCCACGTGTCGGGCGACAGCGTGCTCAAGCAGATCGCGTCGACCATCGAGCGCTGTCTCGGCCAGTCGGGAGACCTCGCCGCGCGTTTCGGCGGCGAGGAATTCGCGGTCGTGATGCCCGCCACGTCGCCGGGCGCCGCGCGGCTGCTCGGCGAGAAGATCCGCCTCGCGGTCGAGGCGCTGCGGCTGCGGCACGCGCATTCGTCGACCGGCAACACGGTGACGATAAGCATCGGCGGCGCGAGCATCGTGCCGATGCCCGGCCTGCCGACGACCGTGCTGATCGAAGCGGCCGACCGCGCGCTCTATCGCGCGAAGCACGAAGGCAAGAACCGCGTCGAGATCGATGCGACGCCCACGACGCCGGTCCCCGGTGGGTTTGGCGGGCCGCGCGTCGACTGAACGCCGAACGCGCGCCGCGCTCAAGCAGCGCCGAGCCGGCGCGCGTAATCGTTCGGGTCCAGCGGGCGGCTGAACAGATAGCCCTGCTGCATGTCGCAACCGATCTGCTGCAGGAACCACGATTGCGCCTGCGTCTCGACGCCTTCGGCCGTGACCTTCATCCCGAGCGAATGCGCCATCGCGACCACGGCCTGCGTGATCGCCACCGAGTCGTGATGATCGGGCACGCCCGACACGAACGAGCGGTCGACCTTCAGGTTGTGCAGCGGGAAGCGCTTCAGGTACGCGAGCGACGAATAGCCGGTGCCGAAATCGTCGACCGAGATCCGCACGTTCATGTCCGTGAGCGCCTCGAGCATCGGCAGCACGGTGTCCGTGTCGTTCATCAGCAATCCTTCGGTAATCTCGAGTTCGAGCGCGGACGGATCGAGCCGCGTCTGCGCGAGGCAGCGATCGACCGATTCGACGAGCCCTTCATGGAACTGCCGCGGCGACAGGTTGACGGCCAGCATCAGGTCCGGCGCGATCGTGCGGCGCCATTCGGCCGCCTGCCGGCACGCGGTTTCGAGCACCCACTGGCCGATCGCGACGATCAGCCCCGTATCTTCGGCGACCGGAATGAACTCCGCCGGCGACATCGGCCCGAGTTCGGGGCTCGTCCAGCGCAGCAGCGCCTCGGCGCCGACCGTGCGGCCGCTGCGCGCGTCGACGACGGGCTGATACGCGAGCCTCAGCATGTTCGACGACAGCGCGCGCCGCAGCGACTGCTCGATCGCGAAGCGGCGCTGCAGCCGCAGGTTCAACTGCGCGGTGAAGAACGTGAAGTGGTTGCGGCCGCGCTGCTTCGCGTCGTACATCGCCGAATCGGCGTTGCGCATCAGCGTGGCGGCATCGTCGCCGTCGCGCGGCGCGACGCTGATCCCGATCGACACGCCGAGCCAGTATTCGTTGTTCGCGATTGCAAACGGCTTCGCGATCGCGTCGATCACCTCGCGCGCGAGCGCCGATAGCCGGTCCGGATCGTCGCAGTCGTCGACGAGGATCACGAACTCGTCGCCGCCGACGCGCGTGAGCGCGTACTGGCCGCCCCCGCAGGCCGCGAGCCGCGCGGCGACACTGCGCAGCAGCGCGTCGCCCGCGTCGTGGCCGGCCGTGTCGTTGACCTTCTTGAAGCCGACGAGATCGATGAACAGGATCGCAACGCGCGCGGGCCCGCCCGCCGCATCGTGCCCGCCGAACAGCTCGCGCATGCGGTCGCCGAGCCAGCGGCGGTTGTAGAGGCCGGTCAGCGCATCGCGCGTCGCCAGGTAGCGCAACTGCTGCTGCGCCTCGCGCACGGGGCCGATGTCGTTGAACGACACGAGCACCGAGTCGGCCTGCTTTTCGCCCGGCCTCACGATCGGCACCGCGTTGCCGCGCACCCAGATGATGTCGCCGTCCGCGAGGCCGAAGCCAACCGTGTAGTCGAGCAGCGGCGTGGCTGTTTCGAGCGCGCGCCGGCTCGGCCAGTCGTCGGGCGCGATCGGCGTGCCGTCCTCGTGCAGCTTGCGCAGGATCACCGTCGACAGCCGGCGGCCGACGAGGTCGCCCTTCACGCGCATCATCCGGTTCGCACTCGGGTTGCTCGCGACCACGATGCCGTCGCGCGACACGACGAGGATCCCTTCGTGCAGGCTGTTGACCACGAGCCGGTGATGTTCCTCGCTGCGCGCAAGCTGTCGCGCGATCCGGTCCTGGTGCACCGCGAGGCCGACGCTGTTGCCGATATCGCGCAACAGTTCGGTTTCCTCGTCGCTCGGCCGGCGCGGCATGCGGTAATAGACGGCGAACGCGCCGAGCACGGCGCCGGTATCGTCAAGGAACGGTACCGACCAGCACGCGCGCAAACCCAGCGGCAAGGCGACGGCCCGGTAGTCGGCCCACAGGGGATCGGTTTCAATGTCTTCGACGGCGACCATCCGGCGCAGGTACATCGCGGTGCCGCACGAGCCGGCCACCGGCCCGATCGACGCGCCTTCGATCGCCGCGCTGTACTGGTCAGGCAGCGATGGCGCGGCGCCGACGTGCACGTGCACGCCGTCGATATCGAGCAGCAGGATCGTGCATGACGCACCGTCGCCGAGCAAAGCCTCGGCACGCCGGCAGACTTCGACCAACAGCTCCGGCAGCGGTGTATTGCGCGTGATCAGCCTCAGCACGCTTTGCTCGGACGCGAGCACTTCCGCCGCGAGCCCGAGACTGTAACGACAACTTTGCGGTTCGGTATTCAAGATGAATCCTGCCGTCCGTCCGATCGAGTCTGGTACGCCCGATTCGTTTTCGGTCCTTCGTGCCGTTTTTCGCTCCGGGTTTACGCCGATACCCGGTGCGCCCCGTGTCGCGCGCGGTGCCAATGCGCGCCGAAATACATTTAACACCAATCCGCGACACCCCGGGCATCCACGCGCATCAGGGGTTACGCGCGGTCGGTGCCGCGTTGGCGGCCGGCAGTCAGCTCGCCGAAAGACTGACACGCGGCGCGACGGCCCTGGGCAGGGCCGCCCCTGGCGCGCGCCGCGTTCGCAAACGATTCATCAGAGTGCGGCGGCGCGCAGGCTCCGTTCGCGTTCATGCGACCGCGCCGGGATCCGTGCGCGTCACGGCCTTCAACGCATCGATCGCGGCCGTGACCGACACGCTCGCGGGCGCCGCGTACAGCGCGCCGACCGTTTCAGGCATCGTCGATAGCTTCAGCGGCAACCGGCCGACGCGCTCCCCTGCACGCTCGGCGAGCTCGAACGCGCGGGCCGATTGCACGAACAGGCACGGCGACTGCTCGGCCACCGCGCGATTGGTCTGCCATGACACCGATTCCATCAGCACGGAAGGCGGCGGCAGGCCCGCCTTCGCGAACTCGGCGTCCAGCGCCGTGCGCGCGGGCGACCCGAGCGGCGGCGCGATCCACGGGAACGCGGCCGCGTCGCGCCAGCCGATCCGCGTGCGCCTGAGCAGCGGATGGCGCGGCCCGCACACGACGATCATGTCGTCGCGGTACAGCGGCGCGACGTCGAGCCCCGCGCTCAGCGCCGACGCATCGAGCCGGCACACGAGCAGGTCGAGCTCGCGGCGCTGCGCCTGCGCGAGCATCCGGTCGAGCGTGTCCTCGCGCACGTTGAGCTGCACGGGACGGCCGGCTTCCCGCAGCCACGCCAGCGCGCCCGGAATCAGTTGCGGCGCCATGTTCGGCAGCAGGCCGATCGACACCGGGCGGCCGGTGCCGGTGCGCAACGCGTCGAACGCGGGCACGACGCCGCGCATGTCGGTCAGCACGCGGCCGATGCATTCGAGCAGCGCATCGCCGTAGGCGGTCGGCGCGACGCGCCGCGACGTGCGTTCGAACAGCGGCAGGCCGAGCGATTCCTCGAGCTGCTGGATCTGCCGGCTCAGCGGCGGCTGCGCGATATGCAGCCGCTCGGCCGCCCGCGTGAAATTCCGCTCTTCGGCTACCGCGACGAAGTAGCGGAGGTGTCTCAACTCCATGTTC
>NZ_JAAGPO010000013.1:0-97711 GCF_017104825.1 Burkholderia sp. Ac-20345
TGCCGCGGCGCCAGCCGTCACGCCACTGCCTGCGCCGGCAGACGCGTGCACGGCCGTGTCCGCGGCGGGGCGCCTTTCGCCGCTGCGCGAAAGCGCCTGGTAGCCGTACCAGAGCACGGCGATCGCCGCCACCGTGCAAGCGCCCACGGCCGCCCCGGTGCGTGCGCCCGATGCACGCATGGGGCGCTTGAGCACGCCCATGCCTTCCAGGAACAGGTTGACGCTGGGCGTGCGCGTTGCGCGGTCGAACGACAACGCGGCGCTCAAGGTGCGCCATTGCGTGCGATCGAGACCGGGGTGGCGCTCGGGCCGCAAGTGGTCGTGACGCGCCTGGGTGGCCGACAACCGGTTGAACGGATGGTGTCCGGTCAGCAATTCGTAGGTGACGCAGGCGAGCGCGTAGACGTCGTCGCGCGGATCCGGCTCGAGATGCTCGAACATCTCCGGGCTCGCGTAGGCCGGCGTGATGCCGCCGAGGCTCGCCGGGTCGAACACGGTGACGTCGGGATCCTCGTCGCGCCGCTGGAATGCGCGTGCGATCCCGAAGTCGATCACCTTCACTTCGCCACGGTCGGTGAGAAACACGTTGGCAGGCTTGAAATCGCAGTGAACGAAGCCGCGTTCGTGCGCGTAGGCCAGCGCCTGGCCCATGCCGGCAATGATCGGCAACGCGGCATCGAGCGGCATGCCCTTGAAGTCCGGCGCGCGCAGCACCTTGCTGAGCGGCCGGCCCGACAGATACTCCATCGTGAGATAGACGAGCGGACCGTCCCGATCGAAGTCGTAGACGGTGACGATGTTGCGATGGGCGAGCGTCTGCGCCTTGCGGGCTTCGCGCTGAAGCGCGATCAGTGAAGTCGGCTGGCCGCGAAACTGCACGTTGAGCACCTTGATCGCAATGTGGGGCTTGCGATCCGACGCCTCCAGCTTGCGCAGGTCGAGCGCCTTGTACACGGTACCCATCCCGCCGACGCCGAGGCACTCCTCCAGCACGAAGCGTCCGTTCAGCGTATCGCCGATGCCTTTCACGCGTTCGCTGTCGACGGACATTGCGCCGTCCGACGGCCCGGGCGGAGGGGCCGGACGCGCCGCCGGCCGAGGCGGGCTCTCGTGGATCCGGGTTGCGTCGCCCGCGGATGCCGTTCTGTCATGACATCGCTCGATGCGCTTCAGCACTTCCGCATAGATATCGTCCGACAGCGGCTGCGTGGTTTGCGTCTGGTCGAGTACTTCGCGCAGACGGGCGCAATCGACCTGATCGGTTGCCAGCACCCGGTCGATCTCCGAGAAGAACGCGTCCTGCGACAGCGTCCCGCTCTGGAATGTCTGAATCAGCTCCGCAAAGCTCATCATTCGTATGCCGTGTACTCAGCTTCAGCTTGCCGACCCGTTACGGCGCCTCACGGTGCCGCCAGGGCAAGGACTGTCCATGGCGGCACCCTGCAGCGCGACGTAGCGGCGATGCACCGGACACGATCGATCCCGCCGCCACGTCATCGTCAGACGAATTCGACTGCGCGCCGCACCGGCCGCGGGCCTTCTGACAGGACGTCTAACAAATCATACTAGTCTGCGGTAACGCCCTGTGCAATCGGTGCCGGAACTAGAATTCGGGCAGATTCATCGCGAACCGGCTTCGGGTGTTCACCGTCCGCATCGCCTGCGCCCCGCCTTCCATTTTCCGGCGCGCGTGGCCGTGCGGCGAACCTATACTGGACAGATCCCCGGCACGCCCGCGCATCGCATGATGCCGCGCGGCTGCCCTTCTCCCGTCCGATATCGTGGAGCCAACCATGGGCGTGCTCGTCATCAACGATCTTCCCGAAAGCGTCGACCTCGACAGGCAGGCGATGGCCACCATCACCGGTGGTGCGAAGGTACGCGCGCATCAGACGATGCTTGCGCCGCAACCTTTCCCCTACCTGCACACCGACGCCCGCGATGCTGCGTTGGCGCGTGCACCGGTGGCCGAAGCCGTGGCACCCCCGGCGCGTCCGACGCTGTTGCGTTGACGGACGCACCGCTCGACCCGGCGCGCACGCTCAGGTCGCTCGCGCCGTCATCGCTGGCCGCCGGTCGGCCGGCGGGAACACCCACCATGAGCCGTCGTCGTGACGAAAGAAGAAGATGGCGATCGTGCCGGCCGGATGCACGGCCTCGACGCAGACAAAGCGCCGCCGTTGCGCAGGCATGCGGCTGAAGCGCACGACGCGCGCCGGCACGCGCGCGCTTGGCGCGAGCCACTTGTCGACCTGCATGCGCAGCGAAGATACGATCCCGTTCATGTGAGCCTCCTCGTGGCGATGTCGTACGTGTCGCGACGTCGCTCATGCGGTGGCGACGGCGGCTGCGGCACCCCGTCCGCCCGCATGCCGCGCGACGAGCAACGCGCGGCAGACCGACAGCGCGAACCGGAATGCCGTCCGCGGATGCATGACGCACGTGCGAACCTGCTCGCTGTGGCCTGTCCCTTCCACACACCACGTGCAGAAGTGCTCGCAGTTGTTCGTCAGCAGGCGGTAGCGGTCTTCGCCCAGGCGGGAACGTGCGCGCAGCACCGCGGTGCGCCCCGCATAGGCCGCGGACGGATGCGGCATGACGCGAACCGCGTGACCGTCGGCGAAGCGTTCGAGCGTGACTTCCTCGATCGGGCCGCGATGCAGCGATGTGCAGAGCCCTGCGTAGTGGACGACGCGTCCGTCGCCGACATAGATGCCGTGATGGCTGTAGCAGCCGCGATCGGAAACCAGGTGCGCGCCAAGCGGCAGTGCCTCGACGCTGCCAGGCAGCGAAACCGCATGCGCGATTGCGTCCGCAGCGCCAGCCGCCGCGCAGGGCGCGGTGCTGTTCGCTGGTTGAAGATCGCGTTCCATGACGGGCTCCATCTGCAGGTTGGCGGCCGCCCGTGTTGCATAAGGGTTAGCCGGTTGCCAACTAACCTGCATCAAGCGTGCCAATCACCGGGAGCCCGTCGCGCAACGCTCGACGGGCGATGCGCGGCGAGCCGGGCGCCGCGCTGTCGCCGCGCAGCCAACCATTTGCGGGAGCGTTCGTTGGTGCGACAACACCAGTTGGCGCGCCGGACAGCCGTTTGCGTCCGCCGGCGCATGTGTCGGTTTCGCGGCCACGTTCGGGCGCACGACTGTTGGCTGGCGCACAACCATTGCAGGACCCGGGCGCGACGCACTAGCATGCAAGCAACGCGTGTCGATGACGCGTTGCCTTGCGGCGTGCGGCGCTCAGCGGATCGACGCACGCCCCCGGGCAACGTACGCGGGCTGTGTCACGCATGGCACGGGGTTTGCATGTATCGGGTACCCGGTCCGTCGGCCAGCCCCTTTCGGAGACTCATCATGACCACGCTCGCAATTACCGACCTTCACATGCAGCACGACATCGACCGCAAGACGATGTCGTTCATCCGCGGCGCAGGCGCGCCGTGGGTATTCGGCTGGATCCAGCCCTACGCGCCGCCGGCTCCGTCGTTCGGGCCCGTCGTGAACCTCTATCAGACGTACAACACGTTCTACGCGAACCAGGTTCTCAACCAGATTCAGAACGTCGACGTCACGAACTCGGCGCCCGGCGCGAACATCGCGGTCGGGGTCGGCGCGGACGGCAGGAACCGGCTCGTCTAGCGTCTTCATGCCAACCGGCAACGCACGTTCACCTGCCCGTTATCGGCATGAGCGGGCACTGGACGAAAGGGAATGGCGGGCCGTGAGTGCAGAACTGCAATGGACTTCGGCGTCACGCACTGACGTGGGCCTGGTTCGCGAGATCAACGAAGACGATTGCCTCGCGCTGCCGCACCGTGGCCTGTGGGCCGTTGCGGACGGCATGGGCGGACATTCGGCCGGCGACCTCGCGAGCAGGACGATCGTGCAGGCGCTGGAACGGCTGCCCGCCCCGGCCACGCTGGCGGACTTCATCGAGGCAGCGCGCACCGCGCTCGATGCCGTCAACGTGCGCTTGCGCGTATCGGCCGCCGAGCGCGGCGTACGCCTGATCGGCAGCACGGTGGCGGTGCTGCTGGCGAGCGGCCGCCAGTGCGGCTGGCTCTGGGCCGGGGACAGCCGGATCTACCTCTATCGCGACGCACACCTGACGCAGCTCACGCTCGACCACAGCCACGTCGCGGAACTGCAGGCCCAGGGCCACCTGAGCGCACAGCAGGCGCGCCATCACCCGTCGCAGCACGTGATCACGCGCGCCGTCGGCGCCGCCGAGCAGCTGCATCTCGACGAACGACGCATCGACGTATGCGACGGCGACATGTTCCTCTTGTGCAGCGACGGACTGAGCAACGAGATGGACGAAGCCGACATCTCGGCCGCCCTCGCCTGCGGCGATTGCGCGAACGCAACGGACGCGCTCGTCGACCTCGCGTTGCGCGAAGGCGGCCGGGACAACATCACCTGCATCGTGATCCGCGCCGACGATCCCGAAGCGTCGGATCGGACGCTCGCCAATCCCGCCGTGCAGCGCTGAGCGATCGAGCGGCCGCGCGTGACGTTCACGCGTCCTTGTCGGGCGCCGCGCCGTCCTGATGACGGAACGCTTTCGAACGGATGCCGTGCTTCTTGAGCAGCATCTGCAGGTGCGACCGGTTCATCTCGCAACGGCGCGCCAGTTCGGCCACGGTTCCGCCGGTCTCCTGCAACCCGCGTTCGAGAAACGCGCGCTCCGCCTCGTCGCTTGCCGCGCGCTTCGCGTCGCTCAGCGACATCGGCCTGCCCGGCGCACCGTCATCCGTCGCACGCACGGCGCCCGACACGGCCTTCGGACGGATGTCCTCGGGCAAGTGCTCGATATCCGCGATGTCGCCGGCCAGGCACGACAGCCGGTAGACGAGGTTGCGCAGCTCGCGGATGTTGCCCGGATACGCATAGGTCAGCAGGAAGTCGCGCAGTTTCGGTGTCGTCTTGATGGGGCGGCGCTTCAGTGCCCCGGCTGCCTCGTCGCCGAAGTAGGCGAGCAGCAGCGGAATTTCATCGCGCCGTTCGCGCAGCGCCGGCAACGTCAGATGAATGACGCTCAGGCGGTAGAACAGGTCCTCGCGAAAGAGCCCCTGTTCGCTCAATTGCCGCAGGTTCTTGTTGGTGGCGGCGACGATGCGCGTATCGACGCTGATCGGCTCGTCCGAGCCGACCCGCTGGATCTCGTGCGACTCCAGGACACGCAGCAACTTGACCTGGCCCGACAGCGGCAATTCGCCGATTTCGTCGAGGAAGATCGTGCCGGTATGCGCGCTCTCGAACTTGCCCTTGCGATCGTTCGACGCGCCGGTGAACGCGCCGCGCCGATGGCCGAACAGCTCGGATTCGAGCAGGTTGTCGGGAATCGCGCCGCAGTTCACCGAGATGTAGGGGCGGTCGGCGCGCGCCCCGTTCGCGTGGATGACTTTCGCCATCAGTTCCTTGCCGGTCCCGCTCTCGCCGTCGATCAGCACCGGAAGGTCGGTCGGCGCGGCCTTTTCGGCGATTTCGAGCGCAGCGAGCAACTTCGGATTGTCGCCAAAAATGCCCTCGAAGATGAAGCTGCGCTCGATCAGGGCCTGTCGGCGTCGCTGTACCGGGGGCGCGGCCGCTTCCAGCGCCTCGGGTGTCTCCGGCGCGGCCACGGCGGCCTCGACGAAGCGCTCCTTGCGCGACATCTGCATGACTTCGTCGCGCAGCACGTTCGCCTGGTTGAGCAGCTTCTCGATGTCGGCACGCTCGAGCTTGGGTGCCCAGCGCAGCATCGAGCGCAGGATCTCGATCTTCTCGAGCAGGCCGGCATACGAGATCGCGGAGTTGCCGAATCCGTGCGGGTCGAAGAGTTTCATGCGGCACCCAGCTGTTTCTGCACGAGCTGGTAATACATGCCCTTGAGGGCGACCAGCTCGTCGTGCGAGCCCTGTTCGACGATCGCGCCTTCGTACAGGACGAGGATCTTGTCCGCACGCATGATCGTGCTGAGCCGGTGCGCGATGATCACCGCGGTGCGCCCTTGCAGGATTTCATGCATGTTCGCGAGGATGTTGCTCTCCGACTGCGTGTCGAGCGACGAGGTTGCTTCGTCGAACACGAGCAGGCGCGGGTCGTGATACAGCGCGCGTGCGATGCAGAGCCGCTGGATCTGGCCACCCGACAGGCCCACGCCGCGCTCGCCCACCACCTGTTCGTAGCCGAGCGGCAATTTGCTGATGAATGCATGCGCGTCGGCCATCCGGGCGACCTCCTCCATGCGGCGCCAGTCGGGGCTCGTGTCGCCGCATGCGATGTTCTCGGCAATCGATCCGGAAAAGACCAGATTGGATTGCATCACGTAGCCGATCTGCGCACGGTAGCAAGCCTTGTCGATCGCGCTCATGTCGTAGCCGTCGACCACGATCTTGCCGTCGGTGGGCGCATAGAATCCCACGAGCAGCTTCGCCAGCGTGGTTTTCCCCGAACCGCTGCGCCCGACGATGGCCACCATCTCGCCGCGCTTGATCGTGCAGTTGATGTTCTCGAGCACGTAAGGCGTTTCGTTGCCGCCATAGCGGAAATACACGCCGTCGAAGCTGATGTCGCCCTGCAGGTCGGGCAGCAGCACGCGCGAGGCCAGCTCGGCCGGCTGCTGCTCGGGCTCGATGTCGAGGACGTCGCCGAGCCGCTCCATCGCCACCGCCGCATCGTTCATCAGGCTCCACATGCCGACGAGCCCCATCAGCGGCGCCAGCACGCTGCCCATGAACGCATTGAAGGCGATCAGCTGCCCGATGCTGAGTTCATGCGCGAGCACGAGGTTCGCGCCGACCCACAGGATCACGATGGTGGTGGCCGCATTCAGCAGCTGGCTGCACAGCGCCACCACGATATTGAAAGCCTGCGCACGATACTGGACGTCGAGCGCCTTCGCATACTTGCGCTCCCACTTCAGCCGTACCGAGCGTTCGATACCCATGCCTTTCACGGTCTCGACGCCCCCGAGCGTCTCCATCAGCAGCGACTTCGCATCGGTGGACGCGGCAAACACCTCGCGCGCATAGCCTTTCAGCTTCGGGGTCGCGAGCGCCGTGAGCGCCATGATCGGGATCACGAAGGCGATCAGCACCAGCGTCATCTTCACGTTGTAGAGAAACATGATCGTGAAGTAGATGAAGATCATCAGGAGATTGAGCGCGGTCGTCACGGTGGACTCCGTCAGGAACGCGCGGATCGTCTGGTTCTCCTGGAAGCGCGCGAACACGTCCCCGCTCTTGCGGCGGGCGAAGAACGAATACGGCAGCGACATCGTATGTTTATAGAACTGCGACATCATCGCGAAGTCGAGACTGCGCACCATGAAATTGGAAAGATGCGCGCGGATCGTCGTCATCAGCTGGGTAAACACGTGTGAAATGACGAGCCCCGCAATCAGCAGGTGCAGCAGGCTGACGTTCTGGTGCACGATCACGCCGTCCAGGATGCTCTGGATGATGATCGGCGGTATGACGCCCAGCACCTGGATCACGAAGGTCGCCAGGAACAGATGCGCGAGGATCTTCCTGTAAGGGCGCAGATAGCCGATGAAGCGCACCCATGGCGAACGTGACTCGGCCGGCGCCGCGGCCGGCCCGCTCGCGGTGAACAGCAGGCACGTGCCGCTCCAGCCGCGCTCGAAGGCCTCGACGCTCAGCTTCCGGAAGCCGAGCGCCGGATCGGCGATCCGCACCCACGACTTCGACACACCGTACACGACGACGTAGTGGTATCCCTCCCAGTGCACGATGAACGGAAGGTCGAACCCGAGCAGCGCCTCGTATGTGCACTGCACGCCGCGCGTCGCGAAGCCGACCGCCTCGCCGGTGCGCGCGAGACTGTCGAGCGTCGCGCCCTGCGTCGTCACGTTCGCGAGATCGCGCAGCTTGCCGAGCGTCATCGCGACGCCGTAGTGACGGCAGATCATCGCGAGGCACGCCGCCCCGCAATCCATTTCCTCGGCCTGCTCGACCAGCACGAAACGCTTGATCATGCGCTCGCCGAACGCGGCATCTGCGCCGATATCGATCTGCAGCGGGTGGCGACGCCGTTCGGCGAGCTTCTTCTGCCGCTTCAGTTCCTGCTCGACGAAGCGGATGCGCTCCTCGAGCACCTCGCGCAGTTTCGGGTTGCGCTCGAGCATGAAGTGCACGGTCTTTTCCGGAATGACGAGCAGACGCGTGTCGGTGACGGCGGTGACGGTCGCCGCCTGCTCCTGTCGCAGCAGGCACGCGCGCTCGCCGAAAATCTCGCCCGCGCCGAGCGTCGCGAGCGGATAGTCGTTGCCGTCCTCGTGGCACGAGACGCTCACCTCGCCCTGGCGCACGACATACAGCCGGAGGTCGCCGCCCGGCCCCTGCCGGACGATCTCCTTGCCGGCCGCCACGCGCTTCACGCCGACGCTCGACACGTACTCCTCGAGCTCGGCGCGCGTCAGCTTGCCGCGCAGGTCGAACAGCCGCGTCACGAACCCGCCGGCCGAGCTGATCGCGACATAGCTCGTCACGAACGCCTGCGCGGCGGGATTGTCGCGCAGGATCGGCTCGATCGCGCTGCGCGGGATGCACAGTACCTCGGTCTTCGTCGACGCGCGCACCGACACCTCGTGCCAGTAGTCGCGCAGCATCGCCATTTCACCGAACACCTCGCGTTCCTTGCGCACGCCGACGCTGGTTTCCTTGCCGCGCTCGTCGGCGATCAGGCGCACGGACCCGAAACGCAGCACATACAGCCCCTCGGCCGGCTCGCCGCGATTGCAGACGGTGTCGCCGAACGCGTAGGTGCGCACCTGCGCCTGCGCGGCCATGCGATCGAGTTCTTCGGGCGAGAAGAGCGACAGCGGCTCCACCGACGCGAGAAACTCCGCGAGCGGCGGGATGCTGGCCGGGGCGGGGGCGTGTGCGTCCATTGCTGCGGGTCTCCGTGATCAGCGTGCGTCGATGACGTGTTCCTGCGCGCGCTCGGCGAGCCACTCCTCGCGCAGCAGGCGACGCACCTCCGACGCGACGTCGGCGTCCAGCGTGGCCGGGTGTTTGGCGGTAACCGAGAAGATCTCGAAGAACGCGCCGTCGGGCGCCGCGAACGGCCCGAGCAGGTCCCCTACCCGCGCGTTGAACACCTTGGCCTCGATATCCGTCTTCAGCGAGCCGCGCAGCACCTTGCCGATCACGCCGCCGCGCTCGCTCGTGTCGGCGATCGAATGCTCGTGCGCCATGTCGCCGAAGCAGTCCGGGTCGTCCTCCAGGATCGCCATCATTTCGCGGGCCTTGCCTTCCGAATCCAGCACGATGTGACTGACCTCGATGCTGTCGAACTTCGGCGAATTGAGCTTGAAGTACGCTTCGACGGCCGCGTCGCTGCACACCGTGTCGAGCGTCTTTTCCTGGTACAGCGTGTCGGTGATGAAGCGCTCGAACTCGTCGAGACTGACGCCGAACACGTCCAGGTAGCGGTTCATGTCCGCGGCGCGGTGCAGGCCGCGCACGCGGCGAAACTGGTCGGCACGCTCCTGGATTTCCTCCGGCGTCACCTGCATGCCCATCTTCCGCGCCGCGATCACCGTCAGCCGGTCGCGAACCTGCTGCTCGACGAGGCCCTCGAACTGCCCGGTGAGCTTCAGCACGCGGATGAAGTCGTCGGTGCCGATCACCTCGTCGTCGATACGCACTATTGCCGTCATGTCGTTCCCCTTGGTCCTGTAAGCGGCGATCGCCCTGATTCGCCGCCGGTGCCTCGTCTCACCCCCTGCCTCCGCGTCGCTATGCCGCTACGCCGTGGCAGGCGCCATCAGCCCGCGATCTGCCTGAACGGGTCCAGCGCAAACCCGATCACGCGGCGCTCGCGCACCACGATTTCAGCGGTGGCCGTCATCCCGTAGCGCAGCGGGTATTTCGTGCCGGCAATCGTGTACGCGTTGCGCCCAAGCGCCACGCGGCCTTCGTAGACGGGTTCCTTCGTCTGCGCCTGCGGCTTCGTCGCCGGCGAGATGTACTCGAGCGTGCCGTCGATCACGCCGTAGCGCTGATACGGAAACGCATTGAACTTGAGCTTCACGGGCAAGCCTTCATGCAGGAACGCGCGGTCCTGCTCCGCGATCGCGACCTTCACCACCGGCCGCGCATCGGACGGCGCGATGCTGCCGAGCGGTGTGTTGGCGAGTATCTTGTCGCCGGGCTGCGTCGTGGTCACATCGGTGATCACGCCGGAGACAGGCGCGAGCACGAGCAGGAAATTGTCCTTGTCGATGTTCTCGAAGCGGATGCGCGCGGCGGCATCCGCGGCGAGGCGCGCCGTCTGCACCTGCAGGCGCAGCTTCTCTTCGGTGTTCGCGATGTCGCGCAAGGTCGCGTCGTACTGGATGCGCAACCCGGCCAGCGTCTCGCCGCTGCCCTCGAGTTGCGCTTTCGCCTGCGCGAACTCGTGGCTCTGCTGCGCCTCGAGCTGCGACAGCCGCGCCTGCGCGACGCGGTAGCTGTCCTGGGCCTGCAGGTAGGCGCTGCGCTTCTGCTCCACCTGGCTCTGCGACACGCCGCCGCCGCCGGGCAGCGCGAACAGGCGCGCGTATTTGTCCTGTTCGTCCTTCGCGAGATCGAGTGCGTGGCGCGCGTTGTCGATATTGCTGCGCGCTTCGTCGATCTGGGCCCGCTGCGATTGCGCGAGCTTGCTGGTGCCTTCGGCCATGCGGTTCTGGTGCAGGTGCTCCTCGACCTCGATCTGTTGCTTGAGGGCCTCGGCCTTGCGCTCCATCAACTGCTTCTTGTCCGGAAACTGCTTCCATTCGCGTTCCGCGTCGTCGAGCTTGAGGCGTGCATCGAGCGCGTTGGTCGCAGCCTCGATCGCGCCGCGCGCGTTGATCCGGCCGATCACGTCGTTCTTTTCGACCGGTTGACCCTCGGCGATATAGATGTCCACCAGCTCGCCGTCGACGGGCGCGTAAATGCGGCGCACCTCGGACTCCGGCGCGAGCGCACCCTGCGCGGTCACGATCACGTCGGCGCGGCCGACGAACGACCACAGCAGTGCACACACGACGAGCCCGACCATCGCGATGATGGTCGCCTGCGTGAGCCGCCATGGCCGCGCGGTCAGGATCGCGATGCCTTCGACGCTGTGATCCTCCAGCGCCTCACCCAGCGAGCGCGGCGGTTCGGGCGGCGTTGCCTGCCGCGCGCGCTTAAGGAGACTGTCGAGCTTCACCGCGCCCTCCCGACGAAGCGAGCCGTTCCAGCGTCGCGACATGTGCAGCGAATTGCGGCGTCGCGAAGCGGAACTGCTTGAGGCGATCCAGTACGGCCGGTCCGTGCCCGGCCCGTGCGTCGCTCTCGAACTGCAGGTACTGCTGCAGATCGGCGCGCACGGCATCGAGGCCGCCGAGGCGCGGATAGCGCTGCTCGTTATCGGCGAGCAGCGCCGGGAGCGCGTCGAGCCGGTCGTCGTCGAGTGCCGACGCGATCGCGCGCTGCAACCGCTCGAGCGCGGCCACATAGACGGAGTTGTCGCTTTGCAGCTTGCGCAACTGACTGAGCGCGTCGGCATACAGCACGCCGAACGCGGGAACGTATGACGAAATCCGGTCGAGCAGCCGCTGATGCGCACCCGGGTCGGCGTTCCAGCGGCCGGTCAATGCCTTGATCGGCGCTTCGTCGCGATAGATGCGGATCGGCGCTTCCGCCCCGCCGCGCCCCGCAACGAATGCCTGCAGTTCGCCGATCCACGCCACTTCGTCGACGAGCGGCCGTGCGTCGGCGTTATGGCGGGCCAGCGTGCGCATGTCCTGCACGACGGCGCGGGCGCGGTCGAACGCACGCACGTTCATCGCGGCAATCCAGTCCGGCACTTTCGAGCGGACGAGTGCCTCGGTACCGAGCGCGCGGAACGCCGGGTCGTCCGGATGGCTCGCGAGATAGCGGTCGGCGAGTTGTGTCGCCTGCGCCGTGTCGCCGCGCGCCAGCATCGCGTGCATCTCGCGCAACGGCGCGTCGTGGAAATACAGCGTCGCGAGCAGCAGGACGAGCGCCGCGAGCAGCCCGCCGCTCCACCAGCCGAGCCGGCGCAGGTTGACGTGCCCGCTACCGCCGAACGCCTCGCTCAACTCCGACAGGAAGACTTCGGCCCTGCCGCGCCGGCGGCGCGCGTCATGCGCGGTTTCGGCGGCACCATGCGCGGCGTGCGGGTTGATCTCGTCGTCCTGCTGGACGGCCGGAACCGTGCAGAAGATGTCGAGGAACGAATGCGCGGTATCGACGAAGGTCGTCCGGTCGGGGTCCACGGCGGCCCCATTCGCGGCGGCGCCGGGCGGCGACGTGGCCGTCACGGTCGAGTCCGGCCCCGGCTCGCGCTGCAGGCCGACGCGATAAACGAAATGATCGCCGCCGAACGCGAGCATCGCGCCGTCGTCGAGCGGCACCGCATGCTCGTCGAGACGCCGCCCGTCGACGAACGTGCCGTTCGTGCTGCCGAGGTCTTCCACGAATACGTCGCCGTCCTGCACGTAGATGTGCGCATGACGCCGCGACAGATAGTTGACCTGATGCGGATACGCGTTCCGGTAGCAGGCGAACGTGTCGTCGGTCTTGCTCACGAGAAACGGGAAGGCGGTAATGATGACCGGTTGCAGGCCGAGATCGCCGCGCTCCGGCGCCAGCGTGACGATGGCCGGCCGTGCCGGCTGATGCGTCGCACGCGGCACGAACGAGACGCGGTATGCCAGCGCGCCGGCGAAGCGCAGTTCGTCGCCGTCGCGCAGCAAGTGCGGCTTGTCGCCGACATCGACGCCGTTGACGGCCGTGCCGTTCTTGCTGCCGAGATCGGCGACATAGGCCGCGCCATCTTCAAGGAAGATGCGCGCATGCCGGCGCGACAGGTCGGCCACCCGCTCGGGGCGCGCGGACGCGAACGGCGTGTTCGTGCGCCCGACGGCGAACAGCGCCTTGTCGATCCGGATCTCGCTCAGTTCCGGATCGGAAACCGGCTTGAGCACGATGTCGAACTGCCGGTCGAGCGCGGCCTGTTTCTCGGCAATCGAAGCGGCGTCTGGAATCATGATTCTGCCAACGATCGACATGCGCCCGCCAATGGTCGCGCCGCGCAGGAAGCGCGACGCGCTTTCGAACCACCTGGGTGAAGCCGCGCCGCCACGGCACATGGCGGCACGATCGTGAAAAAAGTTTAGGCGACGGATGACGGTAGTCAATCGGCTGGCACCGATCGCGCAGTGACGCAAGGCTGGCGTGTTCATTGCATCGCTTGCCGGACGGGCTCGCTGCTTGCATTCGAGATTTCGACCGCGCGCCAGCCGCCGCCGATCGCCTTGTAGAGCGTGACCGTGTCGCTCAGAATCTGCTGATGATTCGCGAGCAGCGCGAGTTCCGCGGATGCCACCGAGCGTTCCGATTCGAGCACCTCGAGCTGCGACACGAGCCCTTCCTTGAGCTGCGCCTCGACCTGCGCGGCGACGGTGCGCAGACGCTCGCTCTGCTGCTGAAGCTGCACGCGCTGCTGCTTGTGCGCGTCGAGATCGACGAGCGCGTTTTCCACTTCCTTGAACGCGGTGAACACGGTCTGCCGGTACTGTTGCTCGGCGACCTTCGTCTGCGCGTCGGTCGTCTTGATGTGCGCGCGCACGCCCGGGTCGAACATCGGCAGGTTGATGCTCGGCAGGAAGCTGAACGTGAATGCCTTGAAGAGATCCGACAGTGCAAACGCCGCGGTGCCGCCGCGCCCCGTCAGGCTGATCGACGGCAGTTGCGCCAGCTTCGCCGCCCCCACTTCGTCATACGATTCGAGCACACGATACTGCGCGGCGACGACATCCGGTCGGCGCGCGAGCAGTTGCGCGGGCAGCCCCATCGGCACGTCCGGCAGCTTGACGCGCTGCCGGAGATGGCCGGCAGGCATCCTGAATTCGCCGGCCGGCACGCCCAGCAGCGTCGCGAGCGCGTTCTCGGCCGTGTCGCGCGATCGGTGCAGCTCGATCAGCTGGTTCGCCAGCCCGTTGATCTCCGCGCTCTGCCGCAGGACTTCCGTCTGCGGCGCGATGCCGTTCGCCAGCATCGACTGGTAGATCGCGAGGATCTTCCGGTTCTTGTCGAGCGTGCGCTGTTCCTGTTCGATCTGGTCGTCGAACTGGAGGATCTCGAAGTACGTGCTCGACACGTCGGCGACGAGCGTCAGGTAGCCCGCGCGCCAGTCGGCCTCGGTCGCGTGATACTCGGCCTTCTGCGCCTGCACGCCTTTCTCGACCTTGCCCCAGATGTCGATCTCCCAGTTCACCTGGCTACCGAGGTTGTAGGTCCTCGACGGCGCTTGATGCGTGTTCTTCTCGAAGTCCACGCCCGCGCCGAGGTCGGCGCTCGGCAGCGCGCCGGCCTGGACTTCGCCGACCTGCGCGCCGGCCACGCCGATGCGAGCCGCCAGCACCCTGATATCGGCGTTGCCCGCGATGGCCTTGTCGATGAGTGCGTCGAGATACGGATCGTCGAAGCTCTTCCACCAGTCGGCATTGACCGTGTCCGACGCGGATACCGGCCCGTGCGCGTGTGCCCAGGTGGTCTTTGCCGGCATCTCCGGGCGCTGGTAGACGGGCATGTTCAGGTCCATGCATCCGGACAGCAACGCCGCGCACGCGCCGGCGGAACCGGCCATGCGGGCCAGCGAACGCATGAGACCGCGGCAGTTGCGCGTGGCTGTCGGCGACAGGTGGGTGTTCACGATCGGCTCCTTCGGGGGAACGCGGCGACGATGCGGGATCGGGTGGATGTGTTGGTGTTCGTGCTGCAGCGTTGCACGCTCGTGTCTCATACCGCATGGGGCGTGCCAGCCGCTCGCCGGACCGGCGGAAATCTTGCTGGACGGCTTGCCGGCGCGGGGCCGGGCGACGAAGACGGAGGGGAAGCGACGTGTGCGCGGCACACGGACCGAGGATGCGTGATGGGTCGTTGCCGACAGTTCCGGCTCAGGATGTCGGGAACACACCGACACTTGCGGAAGCTTGAGCGTGCGCACCCCAGGCCACACGACCGAAGATCGGCGTGCGCGACGTCACTTCACGTAGACCGTGATTTTCTTCGAGTAGATGGGGGGATTGTGCGGCACGTGATTGGCGTCGCCCATCAGCAACTGCAGCGTGTGCTTGCCCGGAGGGAGATCCAGCGTGGTTTCGGTCTCGCCCGCGCCGAAATGCAGGTGATTCCGGTCGGACGGAATCGGCTGGTCCATCGGCGGCAGGTCGGTATCGACCAGCAGGTGATGGTGGCCCGTGTTCGGAAACTGCACATGCGACGGCGCGACTCCCATGTCGCGCAAGCCGAACCACACCCGGAACGGACGTCCGGCCGGCAGCACCTGGCCATCGTTGGGCCATCCGATGTAGACGACGGCCTTCGGGGGATGCGTGCTGGTCTCCGCGGTCGTCGCGCCCGTCCATAGCAGCGTGACGGCAACGGCGAAGAGGATGAGCTTGTTCATGGCGGCAATTCCCGGTTCGTGCGGCAGGCGCGGCATGGCACGCTACTTGACCGTGATCGTGATCTTCTTCGAATACACCGGCGGATCGTGCGGCACGTGGTCGTGGTCTCCCATCAGCAGCTGCAGCGTGTGCTTGCCGGGGGGAAGCTCGATGCGCGCCTCGGTTTGGCCGGCGCCGTAATGGAGATGATTCCGGTCCGACGGTATCGGCTGGTCGAGCGGCGGGAGATCGGTATCGACGAGCAAATGATGATGGCCCACGTTGGGCCGCTCGATGCCTTTCGGGCAGATGCCCATGTTGCGCAGGCCCATGCGCACCCAGAACTTGCCGCCCGTGATCGTCGCACCGTCCGACGGCCAGATGATGTATGCCTCGGCGCCGGGCGGCGACGGCGTACGTCCGGCGGCAAACGCGATCCGCGGCGCCAGGACGGTGGCGGCCAAAGCCAACAACGTAGCCCTTCTTCGCATCGTGTTGCTCCTCGCGTTGGTGGCGGCGCGCGGCGTCGGACAGTGGAGCGTGTCTAACAGCTTAGGACGTAATCGACCGGAAGACACATAGCGATGTCCATGGGTGACAGGCCAGCGCCGATGCGTGTACGCATATGTCTGTTTTTCGCGAAAACCCCGGGTGGATCCGGTGATCGCCGCCGAGCGCACGTGCTATCTTGAATGTGTCCCTCCGTGCCCGCGGCAGCCGCAAGCCGGCAATACGCGCGCCGCGGCCGGACACCCGGCAACGGCTGCGCTCCGCCTTCGGCACCTCGTCCGACGGCGCACCCTGGGGGGCTGAATATGTGGCGAATACTCTTGCCCGCATGCCTGTTTGCGTCGATCTCCGTGACATCGAGCACCTGCTCCGGCGAGGACCTGCGTCCTTTTTCGGTGCCGCCGGCAGCGTCCGCGCGCGCCGGGTCGATCGAACCGCATGGCGTCGCGCTCGTCATCGGCAACGGCGCCTATCGTGACCATCCGCTCGCCAACCCCGTCCATGATGCCGATGCAATGGGCGATGCGCTGCAGGCGCTCGGCTTCGACGTCATCACGTTGCACGACGCTTCCCGGCAGCAAATGCTCGACGGGCTGGCCGCGTTCGAGCACCACATCGCGGCCGGCGGCACCGCGCTGGTCTATTTTGCGGGCCACGGCGCCAGCGCGGGTGGAACGACATGGCTTGCGCCGGTCGATGCCGACGTCGGTTCTCCGGCCAGCCTGTCGCGAACGGGTATCGATCTGCAAACCGTGTTCGACGCGACCTCGCGGCCGCACGGCGAACGGATTGATCTGATCATTCTGGATTCCTGCCTGATCGCGCCGCCCGGTGCCGGCAACATGGCACCCCGCAAGCCGCCGCCGCATACGCTCGTCGCCTACGCGGCAGCGCCTGGCGAAGGTGCGGCCGACGGTGCAACGCACGGTGTCTACACGGCGGCGCTGCTGAAGACGCTCGCGTTGCCGGGGCTCGGGATCGCACAGGTCTTCGACCGTGCCGGCGCGCTGGTCGAACGCGCCACCGGGTATCGGCAGATGCCCTGGATCGCGTCTTCCCTTTCCGATGCGGCAGGGACGTTCGCGTTCAGCGGGGCGCGTCGTACAGGAACCGGCGTGGTGCATTCCGGCGGCGGCACGGAGCAAGGATCCGACGTGTTGGCGGACGTCGGATCCGTCGCGCTCGATAGCCGGGGCGTGATGCCGAAAGACAGCTCCGAACAGTATGAAATTACGTTCTGGGAGTCGATCAAGGACAGCAAGGAGGCAGGCGATTACGAGGCCTATCTGAAGACTTACCCGAACGGCCGCTTCGCACAGTTGGCGCAGGCCCGTCTCACACGACTGCGCGCAGCCGCGCCCAAGGCGCCTGCGGCGTCCGCACCTGCGCCTGCGCCCGCGCGGACGGCGAGCCCCACGCCCGCCCCCGTTCCGGCTCCTGCGCCGCCAGCATCGACGTCGGCGCAGCCGGCGCACACGGCCAGCTCACCGCCGAAAGCACCGCCTCCCGTTGCGGTGGCGGCGCCATCGGCCCCCCCACCGAAAGGGGCGGCGGCCGCCAATGAAATCCGGGATTGCGCCGCATGCCCGACGATGCTGGCGGTCAGTCCAGGGGCCTTCGCAATGGGTAGCAATTCCGGCGATTCGTCGGAAAAACCTGCGCATCGCGTGACGCTCGATCATTCTTTCGCGCTCGCGAAGTACGTGGTGACTGTCGCGCAATGGAACGCGTGCCGCGATGCGGGTGCCTGTCCGCGCCTGCCCAGTGACAGCAATACGGTAGCGAACGCACCCGCGCGCGATTTGAGTTGGGACGATGCGCAACTGTACGTGAAGTGGTTAGCGAAAATAAGTGGCAAGTCTTACCGGCTGCCGACCGAGGCTGAATGGGAATTCGCGGCGCGAGGCGGCACCGCAACGCGCTACTGGTGGGGCAACGAGATGCACCCGGGCAACGCAAACTGCAAGGACTGCGGCCCACCGTGGCGTGCCGATGCACCCGCTGACGTCGGCACGTTCGCGGCCAATCCTCTCGGCTTCTACGACATGGCGGGCGGCGTGTGGGAATGGGTCAGCGATTGCTGGCACAACTCGTACAAGAATGCCCCGGCCGACGGGCGCTCGTGGGACGAGCCGAATTGCCAGGTACGCGTGATCCGCGGTGGTTCGTGGAGGGACGGTGCGACCTACATGCCGGTCTCGACACGCTTCAAATACGACAGCAGCGTACGTTTTTCGGCAAACGGATTTCGCGTGGCTCGCGACGTGAAGTAGATATCGGTCTCTCCGAGGAACTGCGCGGAAGCCGCGGTTGCCCCGGTCGGTCCTCGGCACCACTTCGCCAGGACACGGGTCGGTGTCAGCATGCGCGGCCCGGCGGGCGCGAGCCCGCTCGTGACCGGCTTGCAGCCCGTCGTGAAAGTTGCCGAAACGGAACCGGCCACCAGCAAGTCACTCGCTAGCGAAGAGACACGCTCGTCGCGCGTCGTCATGCGCCCGCCGTCCGGCGGGCGCGTTTCACCTGGATCGAAGCCGGGCGGCGAGATCCGCGTAACCGGGTTACCGCTCGCTTTCGGGTTCGATCGAATTGATTGCAGCGAAGAATGCAACCAGTGACCGACCCACTGGCCTTGGCATCAACGCGGCCTTCGCACATAGCATGCTCTGCATCGACCGCCGACGAGAGGCCGCTGCGATCGGCGGGCTCCGATATCGTCCACGCGACGACAAACGATCCGCTCGCCTGTGCTGAAGCGATGCCCGTGCTCGGCACAGGACGAGCCTCCAGCTGAACGCAAATCGCGCCAACCTCATCGCGCCGTAGCGAATGCCGATTTAATATCACGGAATGATACATAAGGATCACTGAATGAAAACCCGTGAGCTGCGGGAGTCATTCCCGGCTCGCGCTTGCCGGAACCTGTCGCGGGGCGTATGGTTTATTTCTCTATCGCCCTTTTTCGGGAGATATCAAAATGGCTGCCATGCAATCCGCGGCCACGCCCCTCTCCGACGAGGAAGCCCGGCGCCAGTTGCACCGCGCCGTCATCGCCAGCACGATTGGCACCACGATCGAATGGTATGACTTCTTCCTCTACAGCACGGTCACCGGCCTGGTCTTCGCAAAGCTGTATTTCCCGCAATCCCATCCACTCGTCGGCACGCTTCAGGCGTTCCTGATCTATGCCGTCGGCTTTGTCGCACGCCCGGTCGGCGCGGCGATCTTCGGCCATTACGGCGACCGTATCGGACGCAAGGCCACACTGATCGTGACCCTGTTGCTGATGGGGCTCGCCACGTTCGCCGTGGCCTTCGTTCCGCCCTACGCCGCGATCGGCATCTGGGGCGCCGTCATCCTCACGGTACTGCGCTTCATCCAGGGCGTCGGCGTGGGTGGCGAATGGGGCGGCTCGGTCCTGATGTCGATGGAGTGGGCGCGCACCAATGCGCATCGCGGTTTCGTCGCGTCGTGGCCGCAATTCGGCGTGCCGGCGGGATTGTTCCTCGCCAACCTTGCCGTACTGGCCATGAGCTGGATTTCCGGCAGCGCTTTCCTCGCGTGGGGCTGGCGCGTGCCGTTTTTCCTCAGCATCGTGCTGGTGGCGATCGGACTCTACATCCGCCTGAACATTCTCGAGACGCCGATCTTCGCGAAGCTGCTGGCCGAGCGTCGGATCGAGAAGACGCCGATGCTCGAAGTGCTGCGCAAGCAGCCGAGGGATATCGTGCTGTCGGCATTCGCGCGGATGGCCGAACAGGCGCCCTTCTATATCTATACGGCGTTCGTGTTCACTTACGGGATCACGGCGCTGGGCGTCACGCGCGAACTGCTGCTGGCGGCGGTGCTGGCCGCATCCGTGGTCGAGTTCTTCACCATTCCGCTGTTCGGGCACGTGTCGGACCTGATCGGGCGGCGGCGGATGTACATGATCGGTGCGGCGGCCGCCGGCGTGTTCGGATTCATCTACTTCGCGATGGTCGACAGCCGGAATCCGGTATGGATCTTCGTGGCCATCGTGTTGTCGCTGGTTCCGCATTCGATGATGTATGGACCGCAGGCCGCATTGATTGCCGAGTCGTTCACGGGGCGGTTGCGGTATAGCGGCGCGTCGATGGGTTATCAGCTCGCGTCCGTCATTGCCGGTGGCCCGGCACCGCTGATTGCAACGGCGCTGTTTGCCTACTACCACTCGGGGTACGCGATCGCGGCGTACGTGCTGGTGTGTGCGGTGCTGAGCGTGGTCGCCGCATCGAAGCTCGGGGACTATACGAACAAGGATATTTCGCGGGAATACGACGACGCTCGGGGGCTGGGGGATCATGGGCACGCGCCGCCGGTGACTTGACGAATCGGCCGGCTCAGGCCGACTACGAGACCGTAGCCGCGATCCCATAGCGTCCCGGGCGCGAGACGGTCGATGCTTGCGGGCGCATCGACGTGCCTTTGGCGGGCCATCGCCCGCGCCGGCATGTCAGCGAATTGGCACTCAATACGATCCGGGCCGCGCGCGGCACTGGCGCCGCGATAGGGTCGATGGCCGCAGGCGGCGAAATTGCCGCGACGTTCATGATCCGGCGCTCGCCGTCCGGCGGGCGCGTTTTACATGGATCGAAATCGGGAGAGCCGCCGGACGGCGAGATCGGCGCTGTCGCGCAGCGGCTCGCGTGGCGTAACCGGGTTATCGCTCGCTGACCTTCACGCGCGGCAGCCATTCGGCTTCTGCGCCCTGCGTGCCTTTCAGATGAGCGGGAATCGCGTCCTGCGCGTGCGCGCCGAGGCGACGTGCTGCCTCGGTGTCGAGATGCCGGCCGTCGAACGTCGACTGGCGACGGGTAATCATGTTGATGCGAAGGCGTTTTGCCGCCATGGTCGGTATTCCTAGAGGAAACGGGACCCCGCCGACTGGCGAAGTGCCATAGATTTACGCGAGAAAGATGTCGCTGCGATGACGCGGCGCGCGACGCCTGCGCCATCACATCGCAGCGATCAGCGCCATCCCGTCCCACCTGCCCCAGCGCCTCAAGATCGCGATGGACCGGCACGGCAGCAAGCAACTCATGATGGACAAGAAACAACGCGTTGAGTTCAGTGCGCTCAGCGACCGTCAAAGTCCGCGCATCACCGCTCTCTATCCCTCCGCCCTCTTACCGTTCCTGTTGGATTCCCGTCTCATCCATGCTGATGCCTTTCATTCCCGGATTGCATCGAGCCCCCCGTCAAGCATCCGCCCACATCCTCAACAGGTTGTGATACGCCCCCGTCAGCTGCAGCAACGACTCCCCGTCCGCGTCCTGCTGCGTCAACCGCTGGATCGCGACATCCATGTCCAGCAGCAGACTCCGCTGCGCATCCTCGCGCACCAGGCTTTCCACCCAGAAAAACGAGGCCAGCCGCTCGCCGCGCGTCACGGCCTCGACCTTGTGCACGCTCGATCCCGGATACAGGATCATGCTGCCGGCGGCGAGCTTCGCGCGGTGCTCGCCGTACGTGTCGCGCACGACGAGTTCACCGCCGTCGTAACTCGCCGGATCGTTCAGGAACAGCGTCGCCGACAGATCGGTACGCACGCGCTCGCGCGACGCGCGGATGCCGCGCACTGCGTTGTCGACGTGATAGCCGAACGATTCGCCGCCCGCATACCGGTTGAACAGCGGCGGATAAATGCGCTTGGGCAGCGCCGCCGACATGAACACCGCGTTCTGCGCGAGACGGCGAATGATCTCGTCGCCGATCTCGCGCGCGAGCGGATCGTCGCCGTCGAGCTGCCGGTTCTCCTTCACGCGCCGCGATTGCGCGCCGGCCGTCGCGCGGCCGTCGATCCATTGCGCGGCCCGCAGCCGCTCGACGAGCTGGGCGGCCTCCGCCGGGCTGAACACGCCCGGAATCTCGATCATCATCGTGTGCTCTCCTTCGAAGCGGATGCGGTGGCGCTCGCGCGCGTCAGAACCGGACGTCGGCGGTTGCCATGACGGTGCGCCCGGCTCCCGGCACGCCGTACAACTGGAAGCCGTCGAGCGACGCGCCGATCGCCGAGTAGTAGAACGTGTTGAACAGGTTCTGCACGTTCAGGCCAAGCGTCAGGTGCTTGTCGACTTCGTAGCGCGCGGCGATCGAATGCAGCCAGAACGACGGCGCCTTTTCGCCGTCCGCGACGTACACCGGATGCTTGCCGCTCGCGCCGTTCACGGTGCTGCTGTTGTTGCTCTGGCCACCGACGTAGCGGTTGTCGGTATAGCGTCGCGTGCCGACGTACTGCGCACCGTAGCTGACCGACAGCTTCGGTGTGACCGCATACGTCGTCCACAGGTTGAACGTCGCGTTGGGCACGTTGGCGGGCCGCAGCCCGGCATTCGCGCCCTTCGTGATGCGTCCGCGCATCGCGGCAAACCCCGCGAATGCGGACCATCGGTCGGTCAGGTTGCCCGACACGCCGAGCTCGAGGCCGTCGACCCGGCGCGGCGGCAACGCACGCACGACCGTCGTCGTGCCGTCGCCGTAGTCCCACGAATCGGACAGCTCGGTGCGAAACAGCGCGCCCGTCAGCGACAGCCGGTGGTCGAACAGGTCCCATTTCGAGCCGAGTTCCCAGGTTTGCGCGACGGCCGCCTGCAGGTCCTGGTTCGACGTGTTGCCGTAGATCACGTTGTTGGTCGTCGCGCCGACCGCCGACGGTTGCGCGGCCCGGCTGTAGGTCGCATAGACGCTGCCGAACGGCACCGGCTTGTACGTGATGCCGATGCGGCCGCTCAACGCGCCGTCGTTGCTGCGCGCGACGGTGTGCGCGTCCGCCGCGCCGTTGACCTGCTTCAGCGAGAAGCGGTCGTAGCGCACCGCGCCCTCGACGATCCACTTCGGCGTGACGGTCACGGTGTCGCGCAAGTACACGCCGGCATCGGTGAGCGACGCGTAGTCGCCCGCGCCGCCTTCGAGCGTCGGCACGCCACCCATGTTCGTACCGTATGCGTTCGTCAGGTTCATCACCGGATTGACCGACGGCGCGAGAATCGTGCGCGCGAGATCACCGTAGCGCTCGTGATACACCTCCGCACCCGCAACGACGTCGTGATGCAGGCCGCCGGTGTCGAACGACAGGTTCAGGTTGGTTTCGTTCGCCACGATGTCGTACCGCTTCGACGTGCCGTAGTTGCTGCCGCGCAGCACGGCCAACGGTGACGCGTTCGCGATCGGCGCGTAACCGCTGTACGACGCAAGCCCCGCGCCGCTCGTGACGAGCGGCCCCGTACCCGTGTAGCCGTACGACGTGCCGCCGGTCGAGTTGAAGCGCGCGGGCGAAAGGACGGTAATGCGGTCGGTCTGCTCGAAGCGGCTGATATTGGAAATCCGCACGTTGTCGTTGAAGTCGTGCTCGACCTTGACCGTCGCGCGATCCGTCACCTCGCGATCGGTGAACAGGTTCGGGTCGCCGTACCAGCCGTTGCGCGGCACGCCCGGCATGCGCGCGCCGCCGGTGCCGCGCTCGATCGGCACGCCCGTGTCGGGCGTGTTCACGTCGTTCTGGTGCAGATAGTCGATCGTCATGCGCGTCGGCGTGCCGAGGCCGAGCGCAAGCGAACCGGCCACGCCCCAGCGGTCATAGTCGGTCACCGCGCGGCCGTCGACCGCGTTGTAGTGGCGCATCAGGTTCAGCCGGAACGCCGACGTCGGTGTGAGCTGCTTGTTGAGGTCGGCCGTCACGCGCCGGTAGCTGGCGGTGCCGAGCGTCGTCGACAGGTGGTACGCGTCGCCGGCATGCGCCTCCTTGCTGACGAGGTTCACGCTGCCGCCCGGCGCGGCGACGCCGGACTCGATCGTGCCGGTGCCCTTGAACACCTCGACGCGCTCGACGTTGAACGTATCCGTGCGCCCGGCGAGGCCCGCGTCGCGAATGCCGTCGACGGTAATGCTCTGCTCGCCCGAGAAACCGCGGATCGTGAACATGTCGCCCCAGCCGAGATTGCCTTCGCCCGACGTGAACGTGATGCCGGGCACGTTCTTCAGGATGTCCTGCAGGCTCTGCGCCTGCTGCTCGTCGAGCACTTTCTTCGGGATGACGGTGACGCTCTGCGCGACGTCCAGCAGCGGCGCGGTGAACTGGTCCGACTGCAGGAACTCGGTGCGGTATGGCGACGAATGCGCGTTGACGTCGATCGCGGGCAGCGGCGCGCCCGGCGACGACGAAGCGTCCGGCGCAGCGGCCGAAACGCCCGACTGCGCATGCGCGGCCGACAACATGGCCAGCCCGAGCGTGGCGCCCAACAGGTTCGACAGCACGGCCGACGGCGATCGGCCGGCTCGTTGATGAGACGACGACATGAATCCTTCCGGTGATGAGAGAAGTGAAGAGGACGGCTAGCGCGATGGGGCGGCAACCGGGTCGTGGGCCGCGAGCCCGTCGATCAGCACCTGGAGCTGGCCGCGCGAGCAGCGCTCGATGCGTGCGGCGACGCCGAACACGTCGGCGAGGCTGGCCGGCGTCACGACGTCTTCCGGCGTGCCGAAGCGCACGATGCGGCCACGGTGCAGCAGCATTGCGCGGTCGCAACCGCGCAGTGCGGCGCTGATGTCGTGCAGCACGACGACCGTCACGAGCTGCCGTTCGCGCGTGATGTCGCGCAGCGCGGCCATCACCTGGTGCTGGTGATTCAGGTCGAGCGCCGACAGCGGTTCGTCGAGCAGCAGCACCTGCGGATCGCGGGCAAGCGCCTGCGCAAGACCGACGAGCTGGCGCTGGCCGCCGGAGAGTTCGTCGAGCGTGCGCAGCGCGAGCCCGTCGATGCCGAGCCGCGCGAGCACCGCAAGGGCGGCCGTATCGTCGCCCTCCCCGCTCCCGTCGCGGCCAGCCGTCATGACGCCCTGCCGTGTCGCGCGACGCGCGACGACGACCGATTCGAGCACCTGCAGGCGCACGCCGGCCGGCAACGCCTGCGGCAGGTAGACGACGCCATGCGAACGCGCGTCGCGCAGCCCCGGCACGAACGGCGTCGCACCATCGAGCGCGAGCTCGCCCGACGCAGCGCGCGTCAGCCCGCCAAGCGTGCGCAGCAGCGTCGACTTGCCGCTGCCGTTCGGGCCGAGGAGCGCGGTGATCCGGCCGCGCGGCAATGGCCCCGCACTCAGCGACGTGAGCACGTCGCGCCGCCCGTAACGTACGGTCAGCCCTGCGATCGTCAGCCCGCTCATGCTTGCCCTCCCTGCGATCGCACGACGATGCCGAGGAACAGCGGAATGCCGACCAGCGCGGTAACGATCCCGACCGGGATCAGCACGCCCGGCACGATCAACTTCGATGCGATCGACGCAAGTGACAGCATCAGCGCGCCGAGCAGCAGGCTGCCGGGCAGATAGAAGCGATGGTCCTCGCCGAACAGCGTGCGCGCGAGATGCGGCGCGATCAAACCGACGAAGCCGATCGTGCCGACGAACGACACCGCGAGCGCCGACAGCGCCGATACCCGCAGCAGCGTCGCGAGCCGCACGCGCTTCACGTCGACGCCGAAGCTCGCCGCACGATCCTCGCCGAGCCGCAGCGCAGTGAGCGTCCATGCGTTGCGCATCGACATCGGCAACGCGATCGCAAGTGCCGTGCCGAGCACCGCGAGCTTCGGCCAGTCGGCGCGCGCGAGCGAACCGAGCGTCCAGAACACGAGCCCCTGCAGCGCGTCGGCCGACGCGATGAACTGCATCAGCGACACGAGCGCATGGAACGCGAACACCAGCGCGATGCCCATCAGCACGACGCCCGTGGTGTTCATCCCGCGCCAGCGCGCGACCGCATCGAGCAGCAGCGCGGACAGGAACGCGAAAACGAACGCGTTCGCCGATACGACCCAGGTTTGCGCGACGCCGGGAATGGTCACGTCGAGCACGATCGCGAGCGACGCGCCGAACGCGGCGGCCGCCGATACGCCGAGGGTGTACGGGCTGGCGAGCGGATTGGCGAGGATCGTCTGCATTTCCGCGCCGGACAGCCCGAGCGCCGCGCCGACGAGCACGGCCATCGCCGCGTACGGCAGGCGGATCTGCCACACGATCACGCGTGCGGCCGGATCGGCGCCCGCGCGTTCGACGAGCGTGCGCAACAGCGTCGCGACCGGCATTCCCGATGGCCCGGACGACAGGTCGAACAGCACCGACACGACGATCAGCAGCGCGACGACGACGAGCGCGACCGCGCGCCGCCGCGTGAGCCGGCGGTAGTCGCGCACGCTTGCCGCACGGATACGGCCGGGCACGAGATCCTGAAGCACGGCGTCGCTCATCGTGCCGCCTGCGACGTGGCGGCCGGCAGCGGCGCATCGACCCACTCGGCGCCCTGCGGCGCGATCGCGAGGAAGCGGCGATGCAGTTCGGCCTGCGTCGCATGTACGTCGAGATCCTTGAACTGCTGCGGATAGAACCACTTCGCGAACGCTTCGATCGCGAGGATGTTGTACGGCGAGTCGTAGTAGTTGTGCGAGATGCCGTGCACGCGGCCGTCGTGGATCGCCTTGATCGCATCGAAGCCCGGCCGCGCGGCAAGCTGCGCGAGGCTCGCCGCCGCATCGTGCGCACTCGTCTGTGCGCCGACCCGCAGCGATGCGAGCCCCGGCTTCGAGCGGCTGCCGGTCGCGATGTACACGTCGGGCCGCGCGGCGATCGCCTGCTCCATGCTGATGTCGCCGAGCACGCCGGGCAGCAGCCCCGTGGCGATGTTGCGGCCGCCCGCGGCCGTCACGAACTCGCCGAAATTGCCGTTGCCGGCCGTGTGGCAACAGCCGGCATCCCACACGCCCGCGAGCAGGTCGACGAACACCTTCGGCCGCTGCGCGTCGGGAATCCGGTTTACGACCGCCTCGATGCGCGCGAGATGCGCTCGATAGAACGTTGCATACGCATTCGCTTGCGCGGTGCGATGCATGACCGCGCCGAGCAGCGCGATGCTCGGCAGCGTGTTCTGCAGCGGATGCAGCCGGAAATCGACGAATACGACCGTCGTACCGGTCGCCTCGAGCTGCTTCACGAGCGCGTTGTAGCGGCTCGGCCCGTGCCCGCCGAGGCTGAAGATCGCGAGATCGGGCTTCAGGCTCAGCGCCTTCTCGGCGCTGATGCTGTCCTCGGTTGCCTGGCCGATCAGCGGGATGCGGCGGATTTGCGGAAACGCCTGGGCGTACGCGTCGTAGGTCTGCGGGTCCATCAGCGGCAGGTCGCCCTGCCAGCCGACGATGCGCGCGAGCGGCTGCTTGCCGTCGAGCAACGCGACCGCCGACAGCAGCCGGCTCTCGCCGAGCAGGATCCGGCGCGGCGCCTGTGCCGGGATGCGCACCGTGCGGCCCGCGAGATCGGTCACGGCCGCCGGCGCAGGCGACACCGAGGGAACCGGCTCGGCCGTCGCCGCCGATGCGTGTGCAACGGTCGCGCCGAGCATCCATGCGATTGCGCCGATGCACGCGCGCCGCGCCCACGCCTGTCTGAAAATTGCCATAATGTCGCCTATGAATGAGAATCATTGCCATTTGAAGGGCGACACTGTAATTACCGCGTGTAATGGCGATGTGTTGGAAGCGCGGCCTTTTGTAATGGAATGTGTTGGTGCGCCATTCCTTTCAGAATCATTTCGATTTATCCGGAAGCTTCCCCCGATGGACCACATTCTTGTCGTCGACGACGATCCGAACATCCGTACGCTGCTCGGCGACTACCTGCGCGGCATGAACTACCGCGTCACGCTGGCCGAGAACGGCCAGCAGCTTCGGCAGGCGCTCGGGACGTCGAGCGTCGATCTCGTCGTGCTCGACCTGATGCTCGACGGCGAGGACGGCCTCGACCTCACACGCGACCTGCGGCAGCGCCACGACGTGCCGATCGTGATCCTGAGCGCGCGCGGCGGCCTGCTCGACCGGATCCTCGGCCTCGAGATGGGCGCGGACGACTACCTGCCGAAGCCGTTCGACCCGCGCGAGCTCGTCGCGAAGATCAAGGTCGTGCTGCGCCGCACGCGCGCGATTCCGGGCATGCGGCGCACGGAAGCCTCGTCGCGCGTCAGCTTCGCCGGCTGGCATCTCGATACGCGGATGAAGCAGATGATGTCGCCCGACGGCGTCGTCGTGTCGCTCGGCGGCTCGGACTACCGCACGCTGCGCGCGCTGCTCGATCACCCGAACCGCCCGCTGTCGCGCGAGTTCCTGCTCGATCGCGTGTTCGGCAAGGAGCTTGCGCCGCTCGATCGCTCGATCGACGTGTGCGTGAGCCGGCTGCGCCACCACCTGAAGGATGCCGCGCGCAACGCGGCGCTGATCCGCACGGTCCGCAACGAGGGTTACATGCTCGTCGCCGACGTCGTGCACGAAGCGTGATGGGCATGCGGCGCATGAAGCTGCGCGTGTGGCCCGACTCGCTGTTCGGGCGGCTCGTGACCATCCTTGTGGCCGGCATGTTCGCCGGCCAGATGCTGACCGGCACGATCTGGTTCGACACCCACGACAACCGCATGCTGGAAATTCCGTCGCGCCTGTTCGCGAGCCGGCTCGCCGATACGCTGCGCCTCGTCGACGCCGCGCCGGATCCGGCCGCGCGCGACACGGTCATCGCCGCGCTCGGCGACGCCCGCTACCGGCTCGAGCGCATCGACGCGCCCTCGCCCGCCGGCACGCTGAGTTTCGCGCAGCACGCAACGGCCGGCCTGATCGCCGGCGTCCTGTCGCGGCGGCTCGGTGCCGATGTGCCGTTTCGCCTCGTCGAAGCCGCGTTGCACGACGACGCAGGCCATCATGCCGGCCCGCTGAGCCTGTTCGATTCGCGGATGCCGACGGGCGAATTCCACGTCCAGGTCGGCCTGCCGTCGGGCGGCTGGCTCGACGTGCGTGCCGACGAAGGCCAGGCCGGCATGCATGCGATGCCCGCGTCGCTCGTCGTCGACTACCTGCTGAGGCTTTACCTGATCCGTTTCGTCGCGGTGTGCGCGGTTGCGTTCGTCGCCGTGCGCTTTGCGCTGAAGCCGCTCACGCAGCTCGCGCGCGCCGCCGAAGCGCTCGGCCGCGACATCCACCGGCCACCGCTTGCCGTCGACGGGCCGTCGGAAGTGCGCCGCGCGGCCGAGTCGTTCAATGCGATGCAGCAGCAGTTGATCGACAGCTTCGCCGGGCGTGCGCGGTTTCTCGGCGCGGTGTCGCACGACCTGCGCACGCCGCTCACGCGCTTGCGGCTACGCACCGAGATGCTGCCGGATCCGGAGTGGCGTGACCGGCTGCGCGGCGATCTCGACGAAATGGAATCGATGGTGCGCGGCGCGCTCGACGCGGTGCGCGGTGTGGAAGTGACGGAGCCGCGCTGCGGCATCGATCTCGATTCGATGCTCGAAGGGCTGGCGGAAGATGCGCGCGATACCGGCCAGGCGGTCACGATCAGCGGATACGCGGCGGCGCCGGTGTCGGGCTTCGCGCGCAACCTGAAGCGCTGCCTGCAGAACCTGCTCGACAACGCCGCGCACTACAGCGGCGGCGCGCCGGTGACGATCGACGTGCGCGACGGCAAGGATGCCGTGCGCATCGTCGTCGGCGATACCGGCCCCGGCCTTCCCGACGACTGGCTCGAACGCGTGTTCGAGCCGTACCGGCGCGGCAAGCACGCCGACCTCGACGACGGCGGCACGGGGCTGGGGCTCACGATCGCGCGCAGCATCGCGACGCTGCACGGCGGCACGCTGATTCTGCGCAATCGGGACGGCGGCGGGCTCGATGCGGTGCTCACTCTGCCGCGCGAAGAGGCATGACTGACGTGGGTGCGCCAGAAAGTTGCGAGCGCGTGCGCTCTCGTTCAGGGAGCCGAAACCGCTCCGCTGCGATCCGCTTGCCGCCCGGCACGAGATCAGCCAGAATCGCGACGACCGAATCGAACCGGACGGCCGCTTTGCGCAGCACGGCGGATCTCAATTGGGCGCCTGAATGCCTCCTTTGATCGAAGCAATCCTGGGCATCACGGCTGTACTCCTCGTCGGCTTGGGCTCGCAACGGCTGGCTGAGAAATATGGCAGTCACTCAGGGCATGTCTAGTCCGCTCCGACTGCGTGCCGGATTACTCCGGCACGCAATTGCGATTGCACGAATCAAACCGCCAGGCACAGGTATTTGATCACGACGTAGTCGTCGATGCCGTAGTGCGAGCCTTCACGGCCGAGGCCGGATTGCTTCACGCCACCGAACGGCGCGACTTCGTTCGAGATCAGGCCCGTGTTCACGCCGACCATCCCGTATTCGAGCGCTTCCGCAACCTTCCACACGCGGCCGATGTCGCGGCTGTAGAAGTACGCAGCCAGGCCGAACTCGGTGTCGTTCGCGAGGCGGATCACTTCGTCGTCGCTGCTGAACTTGAACAGCGGCGCGAGCGGCCCGAACGTCTCGTCCTTCGCGACCTTCATCGCCGACGTGACACCCGTCAGCACGGTCGGCTCGAAGAAGCCGTGGCCGAGCGCGTGGCGCTTGCCGCCCGTCACGACGGTCGCGCCCTTCGCGAGCGCGTCCTCGATATGCGCCTCGACCTTCAGCACCGCGGCTTCGTTGATCAGCGGACCTTGCGTGACGCCCGGCTCCGTACCGCGGCCCACCTTCAGCTGGCCGACGGCCGCCGCGAGCTTCTGCGCGAACTGGTCGTACACGGCTTCGTGCACGTAGAAGCGGTTCGTGCACACGCAGGTCTGGCCGCTGTTGCGGTACTTCGATGCGATCGCGCCCTGCACGGCCGCGTCGAGATCGGCGTCGTCGAACACGATGAACGGTGCGTTGCCGCCGAGCTCCAGCGACACCTTCTTGACCGTCGCGGCGCACTGCGACATCAGCAGGCGGCCGACCGGCGTCGAACCGGTGAACGACAGCTTGCGCACGATCGGGTTCGACGTCAGCTCGCCGCCGATCGCCTTCGGGTCGCCCGTGACGACGCTGAACACGCCGGCCGGCACGCCCGCGCGCTCGGCCAGCACGGCCATCGCGAGCGCGGAGAACGGCGTGGCCTCGGCCGGCTTCACGACGATCGGGCAGCCAGCGGCGAGTGCCGGGCCGACCTTGCGCGTGATCATCGCCGCCGGGAAATTCCACGGCGTGATCGCCGCGCACACGCCGATCGCTTCCTTCGTCACGACGATGCGCTTGTCGCTCGCCGGCGTCGGGATCGTGTCGCCGTACACGCGCTTGCCTTCTTCCGCGAACCATTCGAGGAACGATGCGGCATAACCGATCTCGCCCTTCGCTTCGGCCAGCGACTTGCCCTGCTCGGTCGTCAGGATCCGCGCGAGATCGTCGGCGTTTTCCATCATCAGGTCGTGCCACTTGCGCAGGACAACCGCGCGTTCCTTCGCGGTCTTCTTGCGCCATGCGGGCCATGCGGCGTTCGCGGCTTCGATCGCGTGACGCGTCTCGGTCGCGCCCATCAATGGCACCGTCCCAACGAGGTCTCCGGTTGACGGGTCCCGGACTTCGAAGGTTTCGCCGCTTGCGGCGGCCTGCCATTCGCCGTTCACGTAGGCCTGTTGGCGAAACAGCGCCGGATCCTTCAACGCGCTTCCAAATTCCATCATCGTTCCTCGACTTGCAGAAAAATGTATCGGGCAATCCAATACGAATCCAATATGAAATCCGGCCACGAAGCGACACGTCGACTGCCGTGGCGCGCCGAAACCGGGTCAAGCATTGCAACAAATTCAGGACGGACTTGAGTCAGAGAAGACACTCCCGCGTCAACCAGTCCGATCGACGCGTCTGCGCCATCATCCGGCGTGTTTCCCACTGGCGTGCTCCTGCCCTTCGCCCAACAACGTCCGGGCAATTTCGGCGACGCGGTTGACATGCGCAAGCGCAGCCTCGCTCGCGGCCGCGGCGTTCCCGTCCCGTATCGCAGCGACGATCAGGCGCATCTCCTGCACCGCCTGCTGCCCGCGATCGTCCGAGGAGATGGTCATCGCCCTCAGGCGGTTGATCCGCGCCATCAGGGACTGCACGATCTCCCACGCCACCTGCTTTTTCCCCGCAAGAAACATGCGCTCGTAAAACGACGTCGTGAGCATCCGGACGCTGCGGTAATCCCGGCTTCCGAATGCATCCCGAATGCGATCGATCAGCGCTTCCAGTTCCGCGATCGTCCGTTCGTCCGCAAGTCGCGCACACGCCGAAGCGGCCTCGCCTTCCAGCAGGCCCCGAATCTCGTAGATCTCGGCTGCCCGGTCGAGATCGAGCACGGCGACGATCGGGCCCTGGTTGGGCACCGTATCGACGAGCCCTTCCGCTTCCAGATGGCGCAATACCTCGCGCACGACGGTACGGCTCACGCCCAGTTCTTCGCACAACGTCCGCTCGACGAGCCGTTCGCCCGGCAGAAAGCGTGCATCGAGGATGGCCGTGCGCATTTTCTCGAGGACGAGTTCCCGCAGCGTGGTCGTACGGCGCTCGACCTTCAGGGATGGAAACGATTCGTGCATCGCCGGCTACCGGTTCATGCCTGCGCGAACAGACGCACGTCGCGTGCGTCCCAGTCCACCAGCGCGCGGGTACCGACGACGATGCCGCTGTCCCGGTGATCGCCCGCCGGCATCCGGACGGAGATCTCCTGCTCCCACGGCGTCGTGACCGAATAGTGCATCGCGTCGCCCAGATACGTGATGTCGCGAACGGTCACCGGCAAGCCGGCCGTGTCTTGCGCCGCCTGGGCCGCGCGGATGCGCATCTGCTCGGGGCGAACCATCAGCGTGCCGTCGCCGCCGACGGCGACGGACGCATTGCCCGCGGTCGCCACTTGGTGGCCGCTCGGAAACACCGCGCTCGATTGCGCGGTGCCGCTCGACGTGACGCGCACCGGAAGAAAATTGGAATTGCCGATGAAGTTCGCGACGAAGCGAGAAGCCGGGTTCGCATAGAGCTCCTCACCGGTCCCGCATTGCTCGATGCAGCCCTTGTTGAATACGGCAATACGGTCCGACAGGCGCAACGCCTCCTCCTGGTCGTGCGTGACGTAGAGAATGGTGACGCCGGTTTCCTGGTGAATGCGGCGCAGCTCGAGCTGGATCTCTTCGCGCAGCTTCTTGTCGAGCGCGGAGAGCGGCTCGTCCATCAGCAGCACCGGCGGATCGTAGGCCAGTGCGCGCGCGATCGCCACGCGTTGCTGCTGCCCGCCGGACAACTGGGCCGGCATGCGGTCACGGAACTCCGAAAGATGGACCAGCTCCAGCATCTGGTCGACTTTCTTCCGGATTTCCGCTTCCGGCTGGCGGCGCACCCGCAACGGAAATGCGACGTTCTGGCCCACGGTCAGGTGCGGAAACAGCGTGTAGCGCTGGAACACCATGCCGATGTTGCGCTTGTTCGGCGCAACGGCGAGCAGCGGCTTGCCGTCGAGCAGCACCCGGCCCTCGGTCGGCTCCTGAAAACCGGCGACGATATAGAGCGTAGTGCTCTTGCCGGAACCGGACGGCCCCAGGAACGTCATGAATTCGCCCTTTCGGACATCGAGCGACACCTGGTCGATCGCGACGACATCGTCGTAGGTCTTGCGCAGGCGCTGGATTTGCAGGAATGCGGAAGTCATGGCTCGGTTACCTCATTTATCGAGCGCGGCGCAGCAGCGCGCCCGCCAACATCAATACAGTCGTCAGGCCGACCAGCAACGAAGAGGCTGCCGCGACCACGGGCGTCAGGTCCTGGCGCAGCGTCGCCCAGATGCGTACGGGCAGCGTCTGCAACGTGGGGCTCGACATGAAGATCGACACCACCACTTCGTCCCATGACGCGAGGAACGAGAAGATCGCGGCCGCGAACAGGCCCAGCCGGATCGCCGGTATCGTGACGCGCAGCTTGACCTCGAGCGGCGACGCACCGCAGATCAACGCGGCGTCTTCGAGCGCGGTGTCGAAGCTCGCGAGCGAGTTGCTGATCGAAATGATCGAGAACGGCAACGCGATGATCAGGTGGCCGATCACGAAGCCCGTCATCGTGCCGTCCAGGCCGACGCGCAGGACGAATGCATAGAGCGCCACGGCCAGCACGACCACCGGCAGCACCATCGGCGTGAGGAAGAACGCCTGCACGGCGGCGCGCCCGCGGAACTTGCCGCGCACCAGCGCCAGCGATGCGAGAAAGCCGATCAGCACCGACAGCACGGTCACGATGACGGCGAGCTTGGCGCTCGTCATCAGCGAATCGAGCCAGCCGGCGTCGGTGAACAACTGGCGGTACCAGTCCAGCGTCCAGCCGGGGGGCGGGAAGATCAGCCACTGCGAATCGCCGAACGACAGCGCGACGATGAACAGGATCGGAAGCAGAAGAAACAGGGCAACCGCGCCGCCGACCGACAGCAACAGCCAGCGCAATGCACCCAGACGGTCGAAATCCAGCAACATGTCAGCGCCCTCCCATACCGTTGCGCGCGGCGCCCGTGAAGCGCAGCTGAAGCGCATAGAGCGAAAGCGTCACCGCGAGCAGCACCAGTGCCGCGGCGCCGGCGAGCCCCCAGTTCAGCAACTGTTGAACGAGCTGCGCGATCAGCTCCGCCAGCATCATGTATTGCGCGCCACCGAGCAGCGCCGGCGTCACGAAGTAGCCGAGCGCCATCACGAACACCATCAACGCACCCGACGCGATGCCGGGCATCGCGAGCGGGACGAGGATGCGCCAGAACGCCTGCCAGCGGCTCGCCCCGCAGACCGCCGCGGCGCGCAGCGTGGACGGGTCGATGCTGCGCAGCGTCGCGTGCAGCGGCATCACGAGGAACGGCAGCATGATGTAGGTCATGCCGATCGTCACGCCGACCAGGTTGTTCACCAGCGCCAGCGGCTCGCTGATGAGGCCGAGCGCCATCAGCATCCGGTTGATCGGGCCGGTCGCCTGCAGCAGGACCATCCACGCGAACGTCCGCGCGAGCAGGTTGGTCCACATCGACAGCAGCAGGATCGAGAACAGCACCGAACTCAGCTTCCTGGGCGCGATCGCAAGCAGCCATGCGGTCGGAAAGCCGATCGCGACGGTCACCACCGTCACGACGGTCGCAACCAGGAACGTGTTGCCGAACACGCGCAGATAGGTGGTCGAGCCGAGCAGCTGCACATAGTTCTGCAAGCCGGGCGCCGGCTCGAGCACGCTGCGCAACAGCAGCGACAGCACCGGCAGCAGGAAGAAAATCGCGAGCAGCAACATCGCCGGGACCAGCAAGCGGATGTTGCGCCAGTCGGGCCGCCGGCGCGCGGCCTTCGCCGGCGGATGAGCGACGGAACTCAGAACATTGGGCATGGTGTCTCCTGCATCTCTCCTGTTTCAGTCATGCACCGCCCGTGTCACGGCCGGGTCGGGGCATGCCTGCGTCAATCGTATTGACGTCGAGTCGTGCTACTTCGATTGCCACGCATACCAGCGCTTCGCAATCGCATCGCGATGGTCGGCCCAGTACTTCATGTCCAGGTTGATCTGCGAATCCTTGTACTGATCCGGCAATGTCTTCGCCACCGCGGCGGGCATCTGCGCCGCCGACTTCACGTTGATCGGTGCGTAACCCGTATCGGCCGCGAACTTCGCCTGTGCCTGCGCGCTGGTCGCCGCCGCGAGGAACTTCATCGCTTCGGCCTTGTGCTTCGCGCCCTTGGGAATCACGAGCATGTCGGCGGCCGTCAGGTTCTGGTTCCACGAAATGCCGACCGGCACGCCGGTCTGCGCGAGCGCATGCAGGCGCCCGTTCCAGAACATGCCCATCGGCACCTCGCCCGACGCGAGCAGCTGCTGCGATTGCGCGCCGCCGCTCCACCACACGATGTTGCCCTTGATCGTGTCGAGCTTCCGGAACGCCCGGTCGAGGTCGAGCGGATAGAGCTTGTTCGCCGGCACGCCGTCGGCCAGCAGCGCGATTTCGAGCACGCCGGGCGCCGACCACTTGTAGAGCGTCCGCTTGCCCGGGAATTTCTTCGTATCGAACAGGTCGGCCCACGACTGCGGTTGCGCGCCCTTGAAGCTCGACTTGTTGAAGCCCAGCACGAACGAGTAGTAGAAGCTTCCCACCGCATGGGTCGTCGAGAAGCGCGGGTCGAGGTCGTCCTTCTTCACCACCGAGTAATCGATCGGCTCCACGAGGCCGGCCTGCGCGGCCGCGTACGCGAAGTCACCCTCCACGTCCACCACGTCCCAGTTGACGTTGCCGCTGTCGACCATCGCCTTGAGCTTGCCGTAGTCGGTCGGCCCGTCCATCAGCACGTTGATGCCGCTCGCCTGCGTGAACGGCTGCGCCCAGTCCTTCTGCTGCGACGATTGCGTCGTGCCGCCCCAACTCGTGAACACGATCTGCTCCGCGGCCGGCGCCGGCGCCGCAACCAGCGTCGCCGCGCAAAGCATGGCCATCGGGGCGAAACGTGAAAGGCTTCTGCTGCTCATGGTCTCTCTCCAGGGGGAAACGGTTGCGCGTCGCGACCACCGGGGCGGCGGCCATCCGAACACGCGTATTCAGGCCGGCGACGCAGATCGCGCCGGCTTCATGATCTTGTCGCTCATCGCCGAGCCGCGATGGCGCCTGCGCATTCCGGTTCGACAGGTGTCCTCAATGTGCAAGCGCGAGCGTCTGCACCGTTCCCGCTTCCGCATCGCCGACATAGATGCCGTACGCGTCCTGCCTGCGTTCGCGCACATAGCGCTCGAGCATCGAACGCACGGCGGCGTCGGCGATGTCGTCCCACGGAATCTGCCAGAGCGGCACGATGCGGATGCTGTCGTCGAACCACGGCGAACCGGTGTGTATCACGCGGCCGCGGTAATAGATGTGTACGCCCGGCTCTTGCTCGTCGCTCGCCTCGAACACCGCGAACAGGAAGTCGAGATGCGCGTTGAGCCCGAGCTTCGCGAGCACGCCGCGCAGGCTCGCCGGATTGCTGGCCGGTTCGAGCCGGATGCCGGCCGGCAACCGCAAGCCTTGCGCGGTATCGACGAGCACCAGCCCGTCGCGATGTTCCAGGATCGCGCCCACCTGGGCACGCGCGCCGAGCGCACGACGCAAGCCGTGCGCATCGAATGCCTGTTGCGCGGTGTGTCCGGTCATCGACTCAGCCATGGCGTTCTCCCGTGATCGCTGCGTTACCCGATGAGATTATGGTATGCCATCTTATGGCCCACAACAATGCGCATCGTATTATGGAATACCATGAGTCGAATCGGCGGACAAAACAAAAGGCCGCCGGCATGGTGTGCCGGCGGCCTTTCGTGTCGAACGTCGCGCGCCGATCTGGCGCGCGGGATCCCGTCAATTGTCGGCGACTGCCTCGTTCTGCTCCGCGAGCGCCGCCAATGCCAGTTCGGAAACCCGTTTGATGTGCGCGGCCGACGCCGCCGAAGCCGCGTCGCCGTCGCGCCGCTCGATCGCGTCGAGCAAGCGGTTCATTTCCGCATTCGAGTCGCCGCCGCGCCCCGGCATCGCGATGGTCAGCGCGCGCAACCGGTTGATCCGCGCGTTGAGCGTCTTGACGACCGTCAGCGACACCTGCTTCCCGGCTGCTTCGAACAGCGTTTCGTAGAAGCGCTCGGTGTATTCGAGCACGCGCGGCAGCTCCCGCTTCTCGAACGCATCTTCAATCACCGCGCGGACCTCGCGCAGCTGCCGCACGACCTCGGGTGTCGCACCCTCGGCGCAGGCTCGCGCGGCATTGGCTTCGAGCAGGCCGCGCAATTCGTAGATCTCGCCCACCTGTGCCGGATCGAGCCGCGCGACGACCGGGCCTTGCCGCGACACGGTCTCGACCAGCCCTTCGGTCTCCAGATGGCGCAGCACCTCGCGCACCACCGTGCGGCTCACGCCGAGCTCGTCGCACAGCGTGCGCTCGACGAGCCGCGCGCCCGGCCGGAAATACCCCTGCACGATCGCACCGCGCAGTTTGTCGAGCGTCAGTTCACGCAGGGTCTTGGCATTGCGGTCGATCTTGAGGTCTTGCATGGGCGGCACTCTGGAAACAGGTTGGTGGCCTGCGCCGGCCGGGAGGCCGACGCAAACATGGAATGCCATATTATGACTTAACTGTCATCAGGCTTTCCATCCCGCGCGGCCTCGGCCTGCAGCCAGCCGTCAGTGCGCGGATCAGCCTTCCAGCCCTTCGACGATCGCGATCTGCGCGCGGCAATACCCATCCCGCTTCGATTTCGCCGCCTGGTACTCGGGCGAGTGATAGCACGCGAGCGCCGTTTGCATGTCGGCAAACCGGATCACGACGTGGCGCTCGAACGACTCCCCCTCCAGCACCTGCGACGGGCCTCCGCGCGCCAGGAAAACGGCACCGAACTTCCTGAACGCCTGCGGCGCGATATCCGTGTAGTCCTTGTATTTCGCGGCATCCAGCACCGTCACGTGGGCAATCCAGTACGCAGTCATTTTCCACCTCCACTTTCGAGAAATTTCCGGACGAGGGTTAACACTCATGGCATGCCGTAACATGGTATACCACAATCAAATCCACAATCAACGCACGAAAGGAAGGTGCCATGAGCCTGATTCGGAAATCCGTCCTCCATGTCGAGACCATCTACGTCGATGGCGACAAGGTCGCGGCCAAGCCGCTGAAGATGATCGGGGCGGTCGCCGTGATCAAGAACCCGTGGGCAGGCCGCGGGTATGTCGAGGACCTGTCGCCGGAGATCCGCGCGCTGGCGCCTCAGCTCAGCGAACACCTGACGAAGCTGATCCTCGACGAAGCCGGTTCGGGCGAAGCCGTCGAAGCGTTCGGCAAGTGCGCGATCGTCGGCCTCGACGGCGAGATCGAGCATGCGTCCGCGCTGATCCACACGCTGCACTTCGGCAACACCTATCGCACGGCCGTCGGCGCGAAGTCGTACCTCGCGTTCAACAACACGCGCGGCCCGGCCAATGCGCCGCTGCTGATCCCGATGATGGACAAGAACGACGAAGGCCGCCGTTCGCACTACCTGACGCTCCAGTTCGCGATTCCGGACGCACCGGCCGCCGACGAACTGGTCATCGCCATCGGCGCCGCCACCGCCGGCCGTCCGCATCACCGCATCGGCGACCGCTACAAAGATCTCGCAGAGCTCGGAAATGACGTCAAGAACCCTGCTGCTGTCAAATAAGCGCGCCGCCCACTTTCTCGAGCAAGGTGCCGGCGAACCGCTGGTCCTGATTCACGGCGTGGGCATGCAGGCGAACGCGTGGTATCCGCAGATCGACGACCTGTCGCGCGAATTCCGCGTGATCGCGGTCGACATGCCGGGCCACGGCAAAAGCGATGCGCTCGCCCCGGACGCCGACCTGCAGCAGTTCGTGCAGTGGGCGATCGAGTTCATCGAAGCGCTTCACGCCGGCCCCGTGAACCTGGCCGGCCACTCGATGGGTTCGCTGATTGCCGCCGGCGTGGCCGTCACGCGGCCCGACCTGGTCAAGCGGGTGGCCGTCCTGAACGGTGTCTACCGCCGCACCGAGCAGGCCCGCGAAGCCGTGCTGCAACGCGCCGCGGAACTGCGTTCGGGAACCATCGACGTGGAAACGCCGCTGCGGCGCTGGTTCAACGCCGACGAAGCGCAGCAGGTCGCCGCGCAGAAGGTCGAGTCGTGGCTGCAGTCCGTCGACCTGGAGGGTTACGCCACCGCGTACACGGCGTTCGCGAAGGGCGACGAAGTGTATGCGGACGGCTGGCACCGGATCGCCTGCCCCGCGCTCGTGCTCACCGGGTCGGACGACCCGAATTCGACGCCGGAGATGGCCAGGCAGATGGCGCAGGCCGCGCACGACGGAAAGGCCGTCGTGATCGAGAACGAGCGCCACATGGTGAACCTGACCGCGCCCGACGAAGTCAATCGCGCCCTGCGTGCCTGGTTGCAGACCCAGCCACAGGCGGAAACCCTGAAATCGGAAGTGTGACATGAGCCAAGCAACCAGCCAGGAAGCCCCGACCATCAACACCCGGGAGCTGCGCGACGCGTTCGGCGCGTTCATGACCGGCGTGACGATCGTCACCACCGCGCGCGACGATGACCAGCCGCTCGGCTTCACCGCGAACTCGTTCTCGTCGGTGTCGCTGGACCCGGCCCTGCTGCTCGTGAGCATCGCGAAGACGTCGAGCAATTACCAGACGTTTTCCGCCACGGGCCATTTCGCGATCAACATTCTCGCGGAGGGGCAAAAGGACCTGTCCAACACGTTTGCCCGGCCGAGCGAAGATCGCTTCGCGAAGGTCGACTGGCAACTGAGCGCCCATCGCAATCCGCTCATCGACGACGTCAGCGCATGGTTCGACTGCACGACGCACGCGGTGATCGATGCGGGCGATCACGCGCTGCTGATCGGCAAGGTCGAGGCGTTTCATTCCGCGGGCTACGCGGGCCTCGGCTACTACCGCGGCGGCTATTTCACGCCGGCGAAGGTGTCGGCCGAAGTCATCGCCGGCCCGAAGGTGATCGTCAGCGCGATCATCACGCGCGACGACAAGGTGCTCATGGTGAAGACGGCCGACGGCAAGTGGGCGCTGCCCACGAAGGAGATCGGCAACGAAGGCGCCGACAAGGCGCTCGCCGAACTGTTCCGGCGCTACCAGCCGGACGCATCGGCAAGCTTCATCTATTCGGTCTACAACAATACCGAGACGCACTACCAGTACATCTCGTTCCTCTGCAGCGCACCGGACGAAGCGGCGGTCGCCGGCGAATTCGTGAGCCTCGACGACATCGAGCCTGACGCGTTCCAGGACAGCGCGCTGGCCAGCATGCTCGAGCGCTATCGCAAGGAGAGCCAGTTGAAGAGCTACGGCCTGTACTTCGGCGATCACAGCACCGGCACCGTCCGCCCGCTTCTTTCCTGAAAGGTCACATCATGCGTTTTTCGCTTTTCGTTCACATGGAGCGCGTCTCCGACCAGACCAGCCAAAAGCAGCTGTACGACGAGATGGTCGAGCTGTGCCAGATCGCCGATCGCGGCGGCATGCACGCCGTCTGGACCGGCGAGCACCACGGCATGGATTTCACGATCGCGCCGAACCCGTTCATCAACCTCGCCGATCTCGCGAACAAGACGAAGCGCGTGCGGCTCGGCACGGGCACGGTCGTCGCGCCGTTCTGGCACCCGATCAAGCTCGCCGGCGAAGCCGCGATGACCGACATCATCTCGGGCGGCCGCCTGGAACTCGGGATCGCGCGCGGCGCATACTCGTTCGAATACGAGCGCCTGATGCCGGGGCTCGATGCATGGGGCGCCGGGCAGCGCATGCGCGAACTCATTCCGGCGGTGAAGAAGCTGTGGGAAGGCGACTACGCGCACGAAGGCGAGTTCTGGCAATTCCCGGCGACGACGTCGTCGCCGCTGCCGCTGCAGCAACCGCATCCGCCGATCTGGGTGGCCGCGCGCGACCCGAACAGCCACGAGTTCGCGGTGGCGAACGGCTGCAACGTGCAGGTCACGCCGCTGCACTTCGGCGACGAGGAAGTCGAGAAGCTGGTCGGCCACTTCAACGCCGCGTGCGAGAAGTTCAGCGACATGCCGCGCCCGAAGATCATGCTGCTGCGTCACACCTATGTGGCGAGCAGCGAGGGCGACGCGCAAGTGGCGGCCGACGAAGTCAATGTGTTCTACAACTACTTCGGCGCGTGGTTCAAGAACGAGCGGCCGATCAGCCGCGGGATGATCAAGCCGTTGAGCAAGGAAGAAATCGCCGCTCACCCGTTCTATACGCCGGAAGCGATGCGCAAGAACAACGTGATCGGCACGCCCGCCGAGGTCATTGCGCGCCTGAAGGCCTACGAGGCGCTCGGCTTCGACGAGTACTCGTTCTGGATCGACACCGGCATGAGCTTCGAGCGCAAGAAGGCGTCGCTCGAACGGATGATCCGCGATGTGATGCCCGCGTTCCAATAAGGTCCCGACGCCATGAATGTGCATTTTCAGCTGTATATCGACGGCCGGTTCGAGCCCGGCGCCGCGACGTTCGGCAGCGTGAATCCCGCGACCGGCACGGTGTGGGCGCAGATGCCGGAAGCGCGAACCGACGAGGTCAACCGCGCGGTCGCGGCGGCCGGCCGCGCATTGACCGATCCGCAATGGGCCGGACTGTCCGCGTCGGCGCGCGGCAAGCTGCTGCACAGGCTCGCCGATCTCGTCGAACAGGCCGCCCCACGGCTCGCTGAAATCGAAACGACCGACACCGGCAAGATCATCCGGGAAACGTCGAGCCAGATCGCCTACGTCGCGGAGTACTACCGCTACTACGCCGGCATCGCCGACAAGCTCGAAGGCAGCCACATCCCCGTCGACAAGCCCGACATGCAGGTCTGGCTCGAACGGCAGCCCGTCGGCGTGGTCGCCGCGATCGTGCCCTGGAACAGCCAGTTGTTCCTGTCCGCGGTCAAGGTCGGCCCGGCGCTCGCGGCTGGCTGCACGGTGGTGCTCAAGGCGTCCGAGGAAGCACCGGGCCCGTTGCTCGAATTCGCGCGGCTCGTGCACGAGGCGGGATTTCCGGCGGGCGTCGTCAACGTCATCACCGGCTTCGGCCCGGAATGCGGCGCGGTGCTGAGCAGCCACCCCGGCGTGGACAAGGTCGCGTTCACTGGCGGCCCCGAGACCGCGCGCCACATCGTGCGGAACACGGCCGGCAATCTCGCGAAGGTGTCGCTGGAGCTCGGCGGCAAGTCGCCGTTCATCGTGTTCGCCGATGCCGACATCCAGAGCGCGGTGAATGCGCAGGTGGCCGCGATCTTCGCGGCGAGCGGCCAGAGCTGCGTGGCGGGTTCGCGCCTGCTGATCGAGGCCTCCGTCAAGGAGCGGTTCCTCGCGCTGCTGGTCGAACGCGTGTCGCGCATTCGCGTGGGTTCGCCGGGCGAGATGGCAACGGAGTACGGGCCGCTCTGCACGGAGCGACAGCTTCGCCACATCGAGGCGGTCGTCGCGAGTTCGGTGAGCCAGGGCGCGAAAGTGCTCGCCGGCGGGAACAAGCTGGAGCGCGACGGGTACTACTACGCGCCGACGATTCTGGACTGCACCGGCGTCGACCATGCAGACAGCATCACGACCGAACTGTTCGGCCCCGTGCTGTCGGTCGACACGTTCGAATCCGAGCAGGAAGCGATCGACAAGGCCAACAGCACGGCCTATGGCCTCGCGGCCGGCATCTTCACGACCAACCTCACCCGCGCTCACCGTGTGTCGAAGCGCGTGCGCTCGGGCATCGTCTGGATCAACACCTATCGGGCGGTGTCGCCGCTCGTGCCGTTCGGCGGCTTCGGCTTGTCGGGGCACGGCCGCGAAGGCGGCCTGAGCGCCGCGCTCGAATACACGACGACGAAATCCGTGTGGCTTCGCACGTCGGACGAGCCGATCAGCGACCCGTTCGTGATGCGTTGAGCAACGGCGCATTCACCCGCAGTACCGATCAAAAGCCTCGAAGGTTCGCCGGGCCGCACACACGAACGTGCGCGCGCCGGCATGCCCGGGCAATAAGGATGGAGACAGCATGACACACCCGGAAAGCGATAGCGGCGTTCTGGCTATCGAAAGCAATTCGATCGACTACGTTGCACCCGAGGCCCGGCACGGCAAACCGGCCGACCTGTTCACCCTGTGGTTCTGCACGAACGTCGCCCCGCTGGCCGTGATTTCCGGCGCGACTTCGGTGCTGGTGTTCCACCTCGACCTGGTGAGCGCGATCCTCGCGATCGTGGCCGGGCAATTCTTCGGCGCGATCTTCCATGCGCTGACCTCCGCGCAAGGGCCGCTGGTCGGCGTACCGCAGATGATCCAGAGCCGCGCCCAGTTCGGCCGTTACGGGTCGCTGCTCGTGGTGGGATTCACGACGCTGATCTACCTCGGCTTCTTCGTCTCGAACATCATCCTCGCGGGCAAGACGCTCCATACGGCAGCGCCGTCGGTGCCCGTGCCGGTCGCGACCGTCGTCGGCGCCATGCTCGCGACGCTGGTCGGCGTGATCGGCTGCCACTTCATCCATCGCTTCAACAAGGTGGGCGCGTGGTTCATGGGCGGTGCGCTCGTCGTCGGCATCGCGCTGATGGCGCCGAGCCTCGACGCCCGGATCTTCCAGCAGGGCCAGTTCGATCTCGCAAACTGGTTCGCGATGTTCGGACTGTGCGCGGTATGGCAGATCAGCTTCGCCCCCTATACGTCCGATTATTCGCGCTATCTCCCCGCCTCCACCGGATTCGCGAAGACCTTTGCATACACGTACTTCGGCACGTCGCTCGGCACGATCTTCGCGTTCCTGTTCGGCGTGCTGGCCGTCAGCACCGGGCACTCCACGGACGCGATGCAGGCGATCCGCGATCAGACCGGCGTGTTCGGCTACGTGCTGATCTTTCTGTTCCTGGTCAACATCATCGGCCACAACGGGATGAACCTGTATGGCGCGGTGCTGTCGTTCATCACCGCCGCGCAGACCTTCCGGCCGCACTGGGTGCCCGGTCGAAGCGTACGCGTCGTCGTGTCGATGGTCCTGCTGGTCGCGTCGACCGCCACCGCGCTGTGGGCATCGAGCAACTTCATTGCGATCTTCCTGAATGCGGTCTTCGCGATGCGCATCGTGCTCGCGCCGTGGATCGCGATCAACCTGATCGATTTCTACCTCGTCAACGACCGGCACTACCGGGTCGCCGAAATCATCGGCAGCCATGGCGGCGCATACGGATCGTTCAACGTCAGGAACATGGCGATCTACGTGTTCGGCATTGCCGTCCAGGTGCCGTTCATGGACGAGAGTTTTTTCCACGGCCCATGGGCGTCGATCCTTGGCGGCGCGGACGTGTCGTGGATGGTGGGCCTCGTCGTCACGGCACTGGCCTGCTATCTGTTCGCGTCGAAGGACGGTTCGCGTGCCCGCCGCGGGTGTCCGGCAGCCGCTGAGGCGATGAAGTGAACGCGATGGCCGTTCGCCGGCGAGGTTCGCGCGGAACGGCGCTCGAGCGTCGCTCCCCCATCCCGTGCAAACGGTGACGGCAGGTTTCCAAATGCGCGCTTGCGCCAACCAAGGAGTCGAATATGAACGAAGATGATGCGCTGTTTCAGAAGGGGTTGCCGATTCGCCGCGAAGTGCTCGGCGCCGAATATGTCGATGCGTCGATGGAAAAGGCCGACGCCTTCATGATGTCGTTCCAGCGTGCAACGACCGCCTGGGCCTGGGGATGGGCCTGGGGCGACGACACGCTCGATCGCAAGACCCGCAGCCTGCTCAACCTCGCGATGTTGACGGCGGCCGGCCATACCAACGAACTCAAGCTGCACGTCAAGGGGGCGCTCAACACCGGGGTGAGCGTGGATGAAATCAAGGCGACGCTGCTGCACGCGACCGCTTACTCGGGCATTCCGCACGGCCTGAGCGCATTCAAGGCCGCACACGAAGTGCTGGTGGCCGAAGGGGCGTTGAAGTGAGTATCGCGAGCTGAAACAGGTTGAGCGGACAGTGCCGATGACGGAGCAGCCGTGTCGGCACTCACGCCTGACGATCCGCATCGGGCATCCGCTCGTCCAGTCGTTTCGTCGACGGTGGCACTCACGCCTGCCTGGCCGTGGCCTGCGCCGCCAGCGCGGCCCGCTCGATCCAGCGGATCGCCGGCGCATCCTGCTCGCCCGGCGCGGGCTTGCCGATCAGGAAGCCCTGCACCTCGCGACAGCCGGCATCCGTGATGCACGCCAGTTGTTCCTCCGTCTCGACGCCTTCCGCGACGGTCGTCACGCCGAGGCGCTTGCCGAGATCGGCCACCGCACGCACGACGGCCGCGCAGTCCGGGCGCGTGACCGCATCGCGCACGAAGCTGCCGTCGATCTTGATCTTGTCGAACGGGAACGCGCGCAGATGCGCGAGCGACGAGAAGCCCGTGCCGAAGTCGTCGAGCGCGACGCGCACGCCCATCGAGCGCAGCGCGCGCAGGTCCGCGATGGCCTTGCCCTCGTCGTGCAGCAGCGCGGTTTCCGTCACCTCGATTTCCAGCCGGTCGGGCGTGAGGCCCGCGCCGGCCAGCGCCGCCGCGAAGGTCGGCACGATCGTGCCGTGGCCGAGCTGCGCCGCCGATACATTGACGGCAACACGCGCGCCGTCCGGCCAGCGCGCCGCCTCCCGGCAGGCCTGATCGAGCACGAAGCGTCCGAGCCGCTCGATCAGCCCGCCGCGCTCGGCCACCGGAATGAAGCGGCCCGGCGAAATCCAGCCGGCGCGCGGGTGATGCCAGCGCAGCAGCGCCTCGCGCGTCGTGATCTGCCGGGTGCGGACATCGACGATCGGCTGGTAGAACACGTACAGCCCCTGGTTCTCGTCCAGGGCGACGCGCAGCTTCGATTCGAGCGCGATCCGCTCCTGCGCGCTCGTTTCCATGTCCGGCGAGAACATCCGGTACGTGCCCTTCCCCGCTTTCTTGGCCGCATAGAGCGCCATGTCCGCGCGCGACAGCAGCACGCCGGCGTCGTTGCCGTGATGCGGCGCCAGCACGCAGCCGATCGACGCGCCGATGCGGAACTGCCGCTCGGGCGACGTCGCATAGGGGGCGACGAGCGTGTCGACGAGCCGCGCGGCCGCGCCCATCGCGCCGTCCGCGTCGGTGTCGCGCAGCAGCACCGCGAATTCGTCGCCGCCGATGCGCCCGAGCATCATCCCCGGCTCGGGGCACTGCCCGCGCAGTCGTTCCGCGACCTGGCGCAGCACCGCGTCGCCCGCGGAATGCCCGCACGCGTCGTTGATCAGCTTGAAGCCGTCGAGATCGATGAAGAGCAGCCCGAGCACCTTGTCCGCGCGCCGCAGGCTCGCGTCGAATTCGGCAAGGAAGGTGGCGCGGTTCGGCAGGCCGGTGAGCGAATCGTGATGCGCGAGCTGGTGGATGCGCGCTTCCGCCTCGGCCTGCTGCGTGACGATCGACCACGACAGCATCGGGCCGATGTAGCGCCCCTGGGCGTCGCGCACGGCCGAGACCTGGATGTCGAGCACTTCCGGCCCGAGCGGAATGCGGGCGCGATGCGGCAGGTTCGCCGGATCGGCGAGCAGGCGGCGCTGGTGCTGCGGGTGCGGGTGAAAGAAGTCGATCGACGCGCCGAGCGCGTCGTCCGCGCGGATCGGCAGCAGATGCTCGATCGAGCGCAGCAGGTTGCGCGACGTCGCGTTCAGGTAGTTGATGCGGAACGTCTCCGGGTCGGCCGTCATCACGGCCACCGGCATGTCGTCGATCATCCGCATCAGCCGGGTCTGCGCCTGCTCGCGCAGACGCGATTCGGCCTGGGCATCGACGGTGCGCAGGAAGCCCCGGTAGTTGACCGTGATGACGGCGATCAGCGCCGCGGACACGAAGGCCATGTTGACAGCGGTCGCGACGAGCGTCGGCTGGCGCGTCGAGAGGAAGAACGCGATGAACACGACGTTGACGATCACGGCCACGCTCAGCGCAGCCGTGCGCAGGTACATCAGGCTGAAGATGCAGCCGATCACCGTGATCGCCATGTAGAACGCAACCTGGGCCTTTTGCCACGCGTCGCCGTACGGGAACAGCAGCAGCGCCCACGCGGTGAACGTCACCGCGATCGGGATCACCAGCCAGTTCGTGACCGTGAGCGCGCGCAGCACGGTGTCCGGCGTCGGTTCCAGCTGCCGGGCGCGGTGCCAGTGCAGCAACCGCGCGAGCGACACGAGCGTCATCGCGGCCGGCATCGCGACCGACAGCCACCACGGCGTACTGCCGAGGTGCGTGACGGCGAGGCTCCAGGTACTCGAGATGAGGATCAGGTACATCACCGGGAGCTGGCTGGCGAATACCCGGTATTGTGCCGCGAGCAGGTCCGGGTTCCGGGCCGGCGCCGCGATGCTTGCCAGTCTTGTCATCCGTGCGTGGTGGATTTTCATGTGAGCCTGCGTGCTGCAACCCGGGTTCAGGTTGCCGTGTCCGGCGTCGTCGGTTACCCGCGCGGGCCCGCGTCCATCTCGGCGTTGACGGCCGATTCGGACGCGGGTACCGGCGCGCTGGCGCGGTTGCTGCCGGTCAGCGCGATCTGCCCGCTGCCGACAATCTCGTTGAGTGGTGCGGGCCTGCCGAGCAGGAAACCCTGCGCTTCGTCGCAGCCTTCGTCGGCCAGCAACGCAAGCTGGTCGTGTGTCTCGATGCCTTCGGCCAGGATCGGAATGCCCAGGCTCTTGCCGAGCGCGAGCACGGCGCGGATGATCGCGCGGTCCTGCGGTTTCGCTTCCGCGTCCGCGACAAACGACTGGTCGAGCTTGATGCGGTCGAACGGGAACGAGCGCAGCGTGTCGAGCGACGAATAGCCGGTACCGAAATCGTCGAGCGCGATGCTCACGCCCAGCGCCTTGATCTGCCGCAGCGTGTCCAGCGCGCGCTCGCGGCCGGCGAAGATCGTCGATTCGGTCAGCTCCAGCTGCAGGCGCGAGGCCGGCAAGCGGGTTTCTTCGAGCACCTCGGTCACGAGCGCCGTCAGGTCCGCGTGCATGAACTGCACGGCCGATACGTTCACCGCGACGGCATAGGGCGGCTCCCACGTCGCCGCCCGCGCGCATGCCTCGCGCAGTACCCACGCGCCGATGTCCAGGATCACGCCGTTTTCCTCGGCGAGCGGAATGAACTCGGCGGGCGGAATCGTGCCGAGCGTCGCATGCTGCCAGCGCAGCAGCGCCTCGTAGCCGCGGATCTCGCCGGTCACGAGCGAAGTCTGCACCTGGTAGTGGATGCTCAGCTGATTGTCGCCCACCGCGCGGCGCAGGTCGGCCGAGAGGCTGCGCCGCGCGCGGACGATCAGGTCCATCGCCGGCTCGTAGAAGCAGATCGATTGCGCGATGCTGCCCTTGGCGCGGTACATCGCGAGGTCCGCATTGTTGATGAGGATGGCCTTGGTGGCGGCATCGTCCGGGTAGATGGCGACACCGAAGCTCGCGCCCGGCACGACCTCGTAGTCGTCCAGCCTGACCGGCTTGTAGAGCGCCGGCTCGAGCCGCTCGAGCAGATCCATCAGGCGTGTGTCGTCGTCCATCCGGCAGAGCGCCGCGAATTCGTCGCCGCCGATGCGGGCGACGAATTCGCCGTCACGCAGCAGGTTCGCCATGCGCCGCGCGAGGATGCGCAGCACCTCGTCGCCGGCGTGGTGGCCGCGCAGGTCGTTGATTTCCTTGAAGCGGTTCAGGTCGATGCCGATCAGCGCGAGCTTCGTGCGTTGTTCTTGCGCAAGCGCGATTTCGAGGTCCAGCCGCTCGTTGAAGCTGGCCCGGTTCGGCAGGCCGGTCAGCATGTCGCTCAGCGCCAGCCGGCGCAGGTGCTCGAGCGATTCGGCCCGCACGTTGCTGTCGATCAGGTAGCTCACGAGCCCCGTGCAGACGATCACGAGCGACGTACCCGCGACCGCCAGCGCCAGCGGGCGCAGCGCGCTCACGTCGGTCCACGTGCCGTCGAGCATCAGCGGCGTGATGCGCAGCGCGGACATCCCGGTGAAATGCAGCGCGAGGATCGCGAGCGACAGCACGCCGGCCATCTGGTTGACCGCGTGCGGCGACGGCCGCATCGCGAGGTGCAGCGCGAGCGCCGCGAGGGTCATCGCCAGGAGCACCGACGCGATCAGGTAGCCGACGTCCCACGACACGATGCCTTCGACCCGCCACGCGAGCATGCCGGTGTAGTGCATCAGCACGATCGCCACGCCGACGATCGCGCCGCCGAGCGCGGGCGCGACCTTGACGACGCGGCAGGTCGTCAGCGCGAAGCCGATCGTACTGCCGCCCACCGCGATGAGCAGCGACACGAGCGTGAGCGGCAGGTTGAAGTGCACGGGCGCGCCGGCGTCGAAGCCGAGCATCGCGATGAAGTGCGTGCACCAGATCGCCACGCCGGCCGAAATGGCCGTCAGCACGTGCCAGCCGAGCCGCTGCGTGCCGGAGGTGTTCACCGTGCGCTGGAACAGGCGCGCGGTGACCCACGAGCCGCCCCCGCACAACAGTGCGGCAAGCAACACCAGCCAGTGATTGTGCCGATGAACGATGCACCCGAAAACTGTCGCCAAAACCTTCTTTCCCCTATCCGTCGCATGGGCTGATGCCGTGCCTGATCGACGCGGCGGGGGCGATGCCGCCTCGATCAGGAGCGCCTTCAAGATATCGGCATGTGATGAATAAACTGAACGCCACGCGGCTGGGCGCAAACGATTGCCGGCAACTATTTTTTGTGGAAAAAAGTGCCGGAACGAGGCGGGATGGGGAATCGAAGGCTCGGTCGATGGCTTGCCAATCGAATGGGTGCAGTAGGCAATGGGTGATGCGGCGGGAATCCGCGGTCAGGCAACCGCCAGCTCGACGGGGCTGCTCGCACAGTCTGCAGCGATCCGTCGAGGCTGACACGTTCCAGTCAATCGACCTGCCGGTTTCCTACTTTATCGATCGTGCCGCAATGTGACCTTCCCGAATCGCGGGTTGAATGTCTCGAGCCGACAGCGCATCGCCCACCAGATGCAACTGCGCCACACGCCCGCGCAACGCCTCCCAGATTTCGTTCTGTGACTCCCGGTAGCCCACCAGCACCACCGTGTCGGCCGGGATACGCTCGGTCTGATTCCCGAAGAGCGGCCTGATCTCGGCACTGCCGCTGTCGATCGACACCAGCGCCGATTGCGTGACGATGCGCAGCGTGCCCGCGCTGTGCAGGCGGCGCAACGCGGCCTGCGTGCGCCCGGTGGTCTCGACGGCCGGGGCGAACATCAGGTGGCGCGTCACATAGGTCACCTCGACGCCGCGATTGATCAGCGCTTCGCAGCAGCCGATGGCTTCGTAGTGTCCGACGTCGTCGAACACCAGCGCCGTGCGCCCCACGTCCTGCGGCGGTGCCATCGCGAGATCCAGCGGCGTCAGCACCGTCGCTTCGCGCGCAATCCGCACCTGCGCGGCCGGGTCGGCCGTCTGCCGGAACTCGCGAACGTCCGCGGGCTGCGAGCCGGTCGCCACGATGACGGCGTCCGGCGCCTCGGCCAGCACGTCGTCCGCGTCCACGTATGTCGACAGCCGCACGTCCGCACCGAGGCGATAGATCTCGTTCTCCAGCCAGATCGCGATGTCCCCGATCGGGTGGAGTTTCGGCAGGTGTTTCGCGCAGTTCAGCAGGCCGCCCAGGTCGGACATCGCCTCGACCAGCGTCACGCGGTGCCCGGCGAGCAGTGCCGTGCGGGCGGCTTCCATGCCCGCCACGCCGCCGCCCACCACCAGCACCTTGCGCGGTGTTGCGGCTTTCGCAATCGTCTCGTCGGACAGCGTCCGCTCGTAGCCTACCGCCGGATTCACCGCGCAGCCCATCCGGCCGGCGAACGCGCCGCCCAGGCACCCCTGGTTGCAGCCGATGCAAGGCCGCACCTCGGTGCCGCGCCCTTCCCGGCTCTTCACGACCAGCATCGGATCGGCGATCATCCCGCGCACGATGTTGATCATGTCGGCCTGCCCGGTCTTCAACGCCTGCTCGGCATCGTCCAGCGTCGCGTAACGGCCCACGACGATGCGCGGCACCGTCACGCCCTCCGATATGCGCTCGACGTGCGGCATCTGGTAGCCGACCGGCGCGTCCATGCCCGCATAGCGGTCGACGTGGAAGTAGTAGTCGCCGTGCGTGATGTTGACGAAATCGATCAGCCCCTCGGCCTGTGCCCGCAATGCAATCGCATTGACGTCCTCATCCGTGAGAATGCGCGGGTCCGAGCTTCCGCCGATGCGCACGCCGAGCGCGAAATCCGGCGACGTCGCCGCGCGAATCGCGCGCAGCGTTTCCAGGAACGCCCGGATGCGGTTGTCGAAGCTGCCGCCGTACGCATCGGTACGCTGGTTCAGTACCGGCGAGAAGAATTGCGAGAACAGGTAGCCCGCTCCGGCCAGCACTTCCACGCCGTCCAGTCCTGCGACCTGCATCCGGGCGGCCGCCTTGGCGTACGCATCGATCACCTCCTCGATCTGGTCGGTGGTCATCGGAATCGGCGGCGCAACCGAGTAGCGTCCCGCCAGTGCCGATACGGCCCACGGCAGGCCGCCGTCCGCCGCCGGATCGGTGTAGCCGCCGTGCCAGAGCTGCGTAAACAGCTTCATGCCCGTCGGGGCGATGGCATCGACCAGCTTGCGCATCGGCGCAATCGATCCATCGTCGCTCGCCGTCAGCGAAAAGGTCGATGAGCGGTGAACCGACGTGCTTTCGATGATCGACAACCCCGCGCCGCCTTTCGCGCGTGCCAGGTGATAGGCAATCAGGTCGTCGTTGACGTAGCGGTCGGCCAGGCGTGTCGCATGCGCGGTGCGCACGATCCGGTTCGGAATCTCGACGGCGCCGATCCGAAGCGGCGAGAAAACATGCTTGTACATGGTCAGGCTACCGAGCGCTTGGAGGTGATGCCACCGTCGACCGTGACGATGGTGCCGCTGGTGTAGCCCGAGCGGGGCGACGCCAGATAGACGAACAGATCGGCGACTTCGTCGACCGTCGCCGCACGCCCCAGCGGATAGCCGGCCATCAGCTCGTCGGAGCGCGCTTCGTCACCGAGCAGGCGCGCCGCGTGGTTTTTCAGCACCTTGGCGATTCGCTCGGTGCCGACCGGCCCCGGATTGACGCCCACCACGCGGATGCCATCCTCCAGGCTGCGGCCGCCCAGCGCACACGTAAACGCCATCAACGCGGCGTTGCCGGTCGAACCCGCGATGTAGTTGAAGTCGAAGTTCTGCCCGCCATTGCCGATGTTGTTGAGAATCACGCCGCCGCCGCGTGCCTTCATCCGTGTGTAGATCGCGCGCGTCAGGTTGATGTAGCCGAACACCTTCAGCTCCCAGCCCTTGCGCCACGCCTCCTCGTCGACGTCCCACAGCGTGCCACCCGGAATCGCGCCGGCGTTGTTCACCAGCACATCGACGTCGCCCGCGAACGCAACGACCTCGTCGATCGCGCCGGGCGCCGTCATGTCCAGTGCCAGCACGTCCACGCGCGCGTCGTGCGCGGCGCGCAGGTCGGCCGCCAGATTTTCCAGCTTGTCTGCCGAGCGTGCGGTCAAGACGAGGTGGCATCCCTCTGCGGCAAATGCCTTCGCGAGGCCCTCGCCGATGCCCTGTGATGCGCCGGTGATCAAGACTCGCCGGCCTGCAAGTTTCATGTCCATGTTGGGTTTCCGTACTTTCACTACACGAAATGCGTCATTCCAGTGTCGACCCGGGGCGTGCGAGCGTGACGGCAACGTCCCTGCAGCCTGCTTCGAATGTTGAACGCGGAACCGGGCCCCGGATCATCAGGCCCGGGCAACTCTTCCGTACTTTGATACGTCGCCAGGAACCGTTCCGTACGCGTCCGGGAATGCGCCGTCAGGCCCTCCTGAACGACGCTTCACCAGCGCCACCCGGATACGCTCACTACGTCGATTCGCCGATCCGCTCCCCCGACTGACAGGCACACGCTCGTGCGGACGTCGATGCGAAAGACGGCTTCGATCGAGAAACCGGCACATCGGGAATCGATTCGCTCGAATGCCGATAGCCCGATGCGCAGGCGCTCGGCGGCACGATGTAGCCGATCTGGATAACGACTGACCGTGCCTGGCGGGGATGCATGAAATTCGTCTCCGGAGTTCTTATCCTCGTTCATGCATGGTCGAGTGTCGGGTTAGCGTCGTCAATCGAGCGACGCGCTCTGTCCCGTGCTTTGGAAGCCTCCGTTCTACAGGAACGTGCGCGTTCATTTCGCGTTCCGCCGTTACTTTCAAAGTACGGAAACGTGAGCCGGTTTCAATTGCGGCGCATTCCTCTCGTCCCTTTCAATCGGGGCTGACGTGACGCAAAGCGGGAACGGCAACGGGCGCATCCCGGCGGTCGCCGGAAACGCTTCGATTTCCCGGGCACACGTCGATACGCGTTACCTGACACGCTTCCAGAGGAGACACTCATGACAGACAAATCAGCGCTCAAGGCCGAATTCGAACGACTACACGGCTACTGGAGCGACGTGCACGACCAGGCGCTCGCAGAGGATCCCGTCTTCTTCAACGATTACCTCGTGATGGCCCGCGCCGCACTGGATGCCGGCCATCTCGAGCCCAAACTCTGCGATCTCGTCATGATCGCGGCAAGCGCGAGCGTCACGCACCTGAACGGCGACGCGGTTGCGCTGCACATCCAGGGCGCGCTGCGTCACGGCGCCACGCGCCAGGAAATCGCGGAGGCGTTGCAGATTTCGTCGGTGCTCGGCATCCACTCGTACATGGTCGGCGTACCCGTGCTGTTCGAGGAAATCGAGGCAAACGGCCAGTCGGTCGATACGGCATTTCCGCTCGACGAAAAATTCGAGCAGGTCAAATCGGCGTTCACTGCCAGCCGGGGCTACTGGAGCGATCAACTGACGTCGATGGTCCGCAGTTCGCCGGCGTTTTTCGACGGCTATACCGCGTTCTCGTCCACGCCCTGGCGCGAGGGCACCCTGGCGCCCGTCGTCAAGGAGCTGCTGTATGTGGCGATCGACGTCTCGACCACTCACATGTTCGAGCCGGGCGTGCGCATTCATACGCGCAATGCGCTGCGCTACGGTGCGACACCGGCGCAGGTGCTCCAGGTCATGCAGATAGTCAGTTGCCTCGGCATGCAGAGTTTCCTGCTCGGCGTTCCGCCGCTGCGGAGGGCTGCGGCGTAGCCGGCGAGCATCACGCTTGAACGGCACGCCCCCGAACGCGCGTGCCGTTCCGCTCCTCGACGTACCGGAGGATCGACGTAAAGTCGTCGCCGCCGCGGCCGGCTTCGTACGCCGCGTGCCAGACGTCCCGCGCGCGTTCGATTGCCGGCATCGTCACTTCCATCAGGCGTGCCTCGGCAAGGCCGAGCGCCATGTCTTTCTCGATCACGGCGAGCGCGGCACCGAAGTCGAATGCCCCCGACACGGCCCGGCTCATGATCTTCGAGCACGCGAAACTCTGGCCGGAACCGGAGTCGATCAACCGCATCATCATGTCCGCGTCGAGCCCGGCTTTCGCGCCCATCGCGAGCCCCTCGGCGCAGACCACCAGGTTGGCTGCCATCACGACGTTGTTCACGATCTTCATGATCTGCGCCATGCCGGGGCGGTCCCCCATCGGAAACACTTCCTTGCCGATCCGTTCAAGCAGCGGCGACACCTGCTCGACCGCTGACGGCATGCCCGATACCAGCATCGCGAGCGTGCCGGCCCGCGCCGCGGACGGGCCGCCGGAGACCGGCGCGTCGACGATATCGATCCCGCGTTGCGCGAGGCCGTCACCGATCCGCTCGATCATGTCCTGGCCGATCGTCGACATCTCCACGTAAAGACGCATCGCGGAACCGTGCACGACGCCGTCGCGCCCGAGGCCGACAGCCAGCGACACGTCCCGGTTCGGCAAACAGGCGAAGACGATGCTCGCCGCGTCGGCGACCGCGCGCGGCGATCCATGCGCGACGGCGCCGCCGTCAACGAACGGCGCCATCGCCTGCGCGGACGGATCGTACACATGCAGCCGGCAGGCCTGCCCCAGCAGGCGCTCGGCCATCGGCGCCCCCATCTTCCCCAGCCCCAGAAAGCCGATGTCCTGTACTGATGTCATCACACCCTCGAACAAGCTTGTGAATGGTCGATGAAACCGCACGCGCTGCCGCGGCGGTTCATCTCGTCGTCGTGGTCGCTTCAGCGCAGCGGCGGCGCGGCTTCAACGCCCTTCAGGCTCGCAGCGACTTCACGCGCAATCGGCATCGCGCGTCACGCCTCGGCTGCCTGACCATCGGCGATCACGAAACCGCGATAGTCATCGCGGACGACTTCGTCGCAAATCGCGCGGTACCGGTGAAACCCGCCCACATACGGCATGAACACGCGTGGCTTGCCCGGCACGTTCGCGCCCGTGTACCACGACTCGGCCAGCGGATACAGCGTCGCATCCGCCACCTCGTTGACATGCTCGACCCAGCGCGTCTCCGCTTCCGGATCCGGCTCGATCGTCGAGGTGCCGTGGGCGGCGAGCTTGCCGATGCAATCGGTGATCCAGTTCATGTGCTGTTCGATCGCGCACACCATGTTGGACTTCACCGACGGGCTGCCCGGGCCGGTCACGATGAACAGGTTCGGGAAACCCGCCGTCATCAGCCCGAGGTAGGTGCGCGGCCCGTGCACCCATTTCTGCTTCAGCGGCAGGCCGTCGCGTCCGCGGATATCGATGTCCGCGAGCGCGCCGGTGATCGCATCGAAGCCGGTCGCGAACACGATCGTGTCGAGCGCATAGTCGCCCGTCGCGGTCTTCACGCCCGTTTCCGTGATCTCGACGATCGGCGCCGATTTCGTGTCGACCAGCTTCACGTTCGGCAGGTTGAACGTCTCGTAATAGCCGGTGTCGAGGCACAGGCGCCGCGCGCCGATCGGATAGTCCTTCGGCACGAGCAGCTCGGCGGTCGCCGGATCCTTCACCGTGCTGCGGATCTTGTTGCGGACGAACTCCGCGGCCGTGTCGTTCGCCGCCTGGTTGGTCAGCAGGTCCTTGTACGCATACAGGAAACTGATGCTGCCGCCGGCCTTCCATTTTTCCTCGAACGTGGCGAGACGATCCTCGGGGGTGTCGTCCAGTGCGTTCTTCGTCGGCGCCGCGTGCCCCGCGATACCGAAGGGCGTGTTTTGCGCCTCGGCCCGCCAGAATTCGTAACGCGCCTTGTGCCGGCCAAGTTCGTCGCCGGTCAGTGCGCGGTTGCGAGCGGGCAGCGTGAAGTTTGCCGTGCGCTGAAACACGTACAGTTCGCTTGCCTGCTTCGCGACGATGGGGATGACCTGAATGCCGGACGAACCCGTACCGATCACGCCCACCCGGCGCCCGGTGAAGTCGACCGGTTCGTCGGGCCAGAGGCCGGTGTGATACCAGTCGCCCTTGAAGGTATCGAGCCCCTTGAATTCCGGCACGCGCGGCAACGACAGATTGCCGGTCGCCATCACGCAGAAGCGAGCGGTGACCACCTGCCCGTCGACCGTCTCGACGCGCCAGACGCCGTTCGGCGCGTCGAAGCTCGCCGACTGCACGCGCGTGTTCAGCCGGATGTCGCGACGCAGATCGAAGCGATCGGCGACATGATTGATGTATCGAAGAATGTCGCCCTGCGCGGAAAAGCGCTCCGGCCAGTTCCATTCCTGCTGCAGCTCGTCGGAAAACGAATACGAGTACTCGACACTGTCCACATCGCATCGCGCGCCGGGATATCGGTTCCAGAACCACGTGCCGCCGATGCCGCTGCCCGCTTCGAGCGCTTGCGCACGCAGGCCCAGCTTGCGGAGCTTGTACAGCGCGTAAAGGCCGGCGAATCCGGCGCCGACGACGATCACGTCGAGATCCGGTGCGGCATGTGCGCCGTCACGACGCGTCGAACCGATTTCGTCAGGGTATTGCATGGCGTGTCTCCAATGTTGTCATCCCGTGCGGACTCCATTGGAGACCTGCCTACCCTGCCCGACAATCGAGCGCGCGATGCCATCCCGTGCTTTGAAAGTTCGCGCGGCAGACAGCACATTTCCGGTGCAGTAGAATTTCAAAGCACGGGAGCCCCCGATTCTTGTCGACCGGAATTGCATGAACCACGCGCGCGGTTTGCTTCATCAACCTCGTGCTTGTGAAGAACGATCCGACGCGCGACGCATACCATCGACTCGACACCACGATGCCACCCGAAAGATCTCTGCCCCGGCACGCCGGCAAGAAGTCCCTCAGTGGACCCTATGGAATCGATCTGGCATGGCCCCGCGCACCGCAAGGCAATCAGGCCGATGCGGCCGTCGTCGTGGCGCCGCTCGCGCGCGGCCTGTCGATTCTCTCCGCGTTTACGCCCGACAAGCCGTCGCTCGGCAACCAGGAGATCGCGGACGCGACCGGCATTCCCGCACCCACCGTACTGCGTTTGCTGCGCTCCCTGATGGCGCTCGGCTATCTGCATCGGGACGACCGGAGCAAACGGTATTCGCTGGCATCGGCTTCGCTGGCCCTCGGCTATGCCGCGATCGCCGACCCCGAGATGCTGCGGCTCGCCAGTGTCGAAATGCGCGCGTTCGCGGAGGCGACGGATACCTACGTGCTGCTCGGCACACGTGACCGGCTCGATGTGATTCTGCTGGAAACGCACGTCGACCGCCGCTCGCTGCTGGAATTGAAGTTGTCACCCGGCATGCACGTGCCGATCGCCTATTCGATGATGGGCTGGGCGTTGCTGGCCGCACTTCCGGAGGACGAGCGGCAATATCTGCGGACCCAGGTGGAGCGCCATGCCGGCGACGCGTGGCCGCCGGCCATTCGCCGCCGGATGAACGAGAAGATCGCGCAAGTGCATGAGCTCGGCTTCTGCATGCTGCACGGCGAATGGGAGCCCGAGCTGACCTGCGTTGCCGCGCCCCTGACACTGCCCGGTCGGCCGCCGCTCGTGCTGTGCTGCGTCGGCCGCACCGCGCGAGTTGCGCAGGCGGCTGTCGAGCGGGAGCTCGGATCGCGACTCGTCGCATGTGCACGCGTGCTGCAGGAACGCCTGCCCGTGCGCCGCTGACCCGTCTTGCCGACCGACACGACTACAGGTACCGCCATGCCTCGCCAGACCGAACCAACGACGATGACGCTCGAACGCGGGATGCAGGTGCTCAACGCATTTCATGCGGAGCGCATCTCGCTGACGAACGGCGACCTGGTACGGCGAACCGGCCTGTCGCGCTCGGTCGTGTCCCGCCTGACGTCCACACTGATTCAACTGGGATTCATCCGTCGCGTGGGCGGCGGGCCGCGCTTCGAGCTGGCGGCCGGCATCTTCGGCATCGGCCACACCTACCTGGAAACCAATCCCGTCACGCGGCTGGCGCAACCGCTCATGCAACGGCTGGCCGACACGCTCGGCGCGGCGGTCGCGCTCGCCGTGCCGCACCGGCTCGAGATGCTGTACGTCGCCCATTGCTATAGCGTGCGGAACTCGACGCTGCAGCTCGGCGTCGGGTCGCTGCTTCCGATGAGCACGACGTCGATCGGCAAGGCCTGGCTGTGGGGGCTGCCGGAAGACGCGCGCAACGACTATGTCGCACGCTTGCTGAACGCGGCGGACGCGCGCACGCCCGCACTGAAGGACAGCTTCGATGCCGCATTCGACGAACTCGATTCGACCGGCGTGTGTACGTCGATCGGCGAGTTCCAGCACGACGTGTACGGTATCGCGTTACCCATCACCGTCGGGCGCTTCGCGACGCCGATGGCCCTGAGCTGCGGCGCGGTGGACCTGCATCCCGACATCGACGCGATCAGGAACCGGATCGCACCGCAGCTCAAGCTGGCCGCGGCCGAGCTCGCCGCCGCGCTTCGCGACGTTCCGTTCATGCCGTGAGACCTCGCTCGGGGGAGCGAGGCCGCGCATCACGCGCGTGGCGGCACCGGCCTCACTACACCATCGCCGCCGTGTATCGGGCCATCTGGTAGTCGCTGTCGCCGAACAGCGGATCGAACATCGTCAGTCGCTTGAAGTAGTCGCCGACCTCGAGCTCGTCGGTCATCCCCATTCCGCCGTGAAGCTGCACGGCCTGCTGGCCGACAAAACGCCCGGCTTTCGCCACCATCACCTTGGCGGCCGCAATCTTGCGCGTGCGTTCGTCCGACCCGGCTTCGTCGAGCGCCAGGGCCGCGACATAGGCCATCGACAGCGCGATCTCCTTCTGGATCAGCATGTCGGCCATCCGGTGCTGCAGCGCCTGGAACGCGCCGAGCGGCTTGCCGAACTGCTGGCGTGTGCGCAGATATTCGGCGGTAATCTCGATCAGCCGCTCCATCGCGCCCGATGCCTCGGCACACAGCGCCGCGATGCCGTGGTCGATGCCGTGCTGAAGCGCGTCGAGGCCGCCTTCGATCAACGCGTCGGCAGCCACGGTCACGCCGTCGAGCCCGATATCCGCCGCGCGCAAGCCGTCCATCGTCGGGTAGCCCGTCACCGTCACGCCGGTTGCGTCGCGCGGCACCACGAACAACCCGATGTCGCCCGAGCCCGCGATGCGCGCGGTCACGAGCAGCGCGTCGGCCACCTCGCCATGCCACGCGAGCGCTTTCCGGCCGGTGATCACGTAGCCGTCGCCGCTGCGTTCGGCGGCCGTGCGCACGGCGTCCGCGCAATAACGCGACTCGGGCTCGAGATACGCCACCGAGACGATCTGCTCGCCGCTGGCGATGGCCGGCAGCCACGCCTGCTTCTGCGCGTCGCTGCCGTGGCGGCCGAACACGGCGCCAGCCACCACCGCCGACGGCACCACCGGCTCGAGCGCAAGCCCGCGGCCGAGTTCGCGCTGCACGACGAGACGGCTCGCCGGCCCTTCGCCGAAACCGCCGTGGTCGGCGTCGATCGCGAGCCCCAGCACGCCCAGTTCGCCGAGCGACGCCCACACCGCGCGATCGAACGCACCGGCTTCGCGCGACCGCTTGCGGCGCCGCTCGAACGCGTATTCGGTCTCCACGAACCGGCGCAGGCTGTCGGCCATCATCTGCTGCTCTTCGCTGTAGGTAAAGTCCATGCCTGCTCCTTAGAAACCGAGAATCATCTTCGAGATGATGTTCTTCTGAACCTCCGTCGCGCCGCCGAAGATCGAGATCTTGCGCATGTCGAAGTACGTCGATGCCGCGGGCGATGCCCAGTCCGGCCCGCTCACCGGCTGAACGGCACCGTCGACCAGCCAGTCCGGCGAATACGGCCAGCCGTGTGGCCCGGCCACCTCCTGCTGCAGCATCGCGATGTCCTGCTGGATTTCGGAGCCGCGGATCTTCAGGATCGACGCTTCCGGCCCCGGCGCCTTACCGGCGCCCTGCGTGGCGACGCGCAGCAGCAGCATCTCGAGCGCCATCACGTCCATCTCGATCCGCGCGATCTTGTCGCGCATCCGGCCGTCATCGATCATGACGCCGCCCTTGCCGTCCGGCGTGATCCGCGCGTAGTGCTTGAGCTGACGCAGCTCGCGGTAGCAGTGGCCGATGCCCGCGATGCCGGTGCGCTCGTGCCCGAGCAAGTATTTCGCGTAAGTCCAGCCCTTGTTCTCCTCGCCGACCAGGTTCTCGACCGGTACCTCGACCTCCTCCAGCCAGGTCTCGTTGACGTCGTGGCCGCCGTCGAGCGTCACGATCGGGCGGACGGTCACGCCGGGCGTCTTCATGTCGATCAGCAGCAGCGAAATGCCTTCCTGCGGCTTCGCATCTGGGTCCGTGCGAACCAGGCAGAAGAGCCAGTCGGCGAAATGCGCCATCGTCGTCCAGGTCTTCTGCCCGGTGACGACGTACTTGTCGCCCTTGCGAACCGCGCGTGTCTTCAGCGACGCGAGATCGCTGCCGGCGCCCGGCTCGGAATAGCCCTGGCACCAGAAATCGTCCATGTTCGGAATGCGCGGGAGAAACCGCGCCTGCATCTGCGGCGATGCGTACTTCATCAGCACCGGCCCAATCATCAGCAGACCGAACGGCAGCAGGCGCGGTGCACCTAACTTGAACGACTCGATCTCGAAGATGAGGCGCTGCAGCGGGCTCCAGCCGGTTCCGCCGTGCTCCTTCGGCCAGGCCGGCGCGCCCCAGCCGCGGGCGTTCAGGATCCGGTGCCATCGCACGTAATCGTCCTTCTCGACGCGGCGATGCCCCAGGACCTTGTCCCGGATGTCGTTCGGCAAGTTCGCGTCGACGAACGCGCGCACTTCTTCGCGGAACGCGTGTTCCGCCGCGGTGTAACGCAGGTCCATCCTGATGTCCTCCTCGATGCTCGACAGGCGCACGACGACAGCACGCGCAATCTGGTTATTTCTGACGCCATCGAGTGTGTTGGACCGCGATGCACGGTGCAACTGGTATTCGGCGAACGCGGCAATCGGCTTCCGCGAACACGCCGGCACATGCATGTCAGCCATGACCGAACGCGCCCGCAGCGTTCGGAAAGCGCGAACACCGCCGTCGCGACTTGCGATTTGAACCTGCCCCGACGCCTTGTTACATTGAATTCACCGAAACCCGCACGCACGCATGCATCGCGCCGCAGAGTTTCTCCGACACCACGACAACCACCCGCGCGGCAACGGCAACCGTCGCGCTGCGCGATCGAACGGTCGTCGAACATCCATCAAAACAGGAGGCAGACTTGTCCAGACTGAAAACCCCGTTGTGCGAACTGCTCAACATCGAATACCCGATTCTCCAGGCCGGCATGGGCGGCGTGGCGTTCGGCCCGCTGGCCGCCGCCGTGTCGAAGGCCGGCGGCCTCGGCACCATCGCCGCGATCTCGCCGACGCCCGAGCGCGTCGAACAGGAAATCCAGCTCGTGCGCAGCCTGACCGACAAGCCGCTGTGCGTGGATATCGGGTTTCCGCTGCGCGCGCCCAAGAACCTCGCCTCGATCAGGATCGAGCAGCTGCCGTCGCCGATCGTTCAACTGCAAAAGGAAATCGAGGCGCTCGGCATCGAGGTCAAGCCGGTCGACGACCAGGCCATGGGCATCGAGGACGCGAAAACCAAGCTGGAGATCTGCTTCGCGCACAAGGTCGAGGTCATCGCCTGCGCGCTGGGCACGCCGGCGTGGGTGGTCGACGAATGCCATGCGCGTGGCGTCAAGGTCATCAGCATGGTCGGCTCGGCCCGCCATGCGAAGGCCGCGATCAAGGCCGGCACCGACGTCGTCGTGGTACAAGGCACCGAAGGCGGCGGTCATACCGGCGACGTCGGCCTGATCACGCTGCTCGCGGAAGTGCTCGAGTTTTCGCCGGTGCCGGTGGTCGCGGCCGGTGGCATCGTGACGGGCGCGCAGATCGCCGCCGTGCTGACCCAGGGCGCACAGGGCGTGTGGGTCGGCACGCGCTTCATCGGCAGCCAGGAGGCGACGGTCGGCCCGAACTACAAGCAGTCGATTGTCGAGGCCGGCTACGACCAGACCATTCGTTCGCTGCTGTTCGACGGCCTGTACGTGCGCCAGCTCAAGAATCGCTACACCGAGGTGTGGGAAGGCCACGAGGACGAAATGCTGCCGTATCCCGAGCAGCGCGTCGCCATCGGGCCGGTCCGCTTCGCGTCGGTGGAGGCGGATTTGAAGGATCATCAGCCGCTGCCGGCAGGCCAGGGTTCCAGCCTGATCCGCGACGTGCCGCCGGCCGGCGACGTGCTGCGCCGTCTGGTCGATGAAACGGTAGCCACGCTCGAGCAGTCGCGCAGCCGTATCGAATTCGCCAACTGAGCGCGAAGGGAAATGAACCCTGCGTCCGGTACGTCACGGATGCGGGGTTGTCGATTCGAATCTCGATTTGAAGAAACAGCGCGACGTGTCGCGCACCGTCTTCCCGCGCGAGCAACCCGCAGCCGATCACCTGTGCCTGGATTTCCGCCGCGCCCTCGATGAGGTTCAGGATGCGTGCATCGCACGGCACACGGTTTATTTCGAACGTCAGCGAAGGAAATCAGGCTCGCCGCCGACCGGATCGATGCGAATCTCGTTCGCGCCGAGCTGCCGCAGATGCAGCGCGCTCGACGGCGCGGCGATGACGGACGCGCACTGACCACGCGCATCCCGTTCAGCAGTTGGTACGTGACGCGCGCCCTGCCGTTACGCGACGACGCGCTCGAACACCGCCGCTAGCCCCTGGCCGCCGCCGATGCACATCGTCTCGAGCCCGTAGCGCCCCGCGCGGCGATCGAGTTCGCGCAGCATCGTTGCGAGGATCCGTACGCCGGTCGCGCCGACGGGATGGCCGAGCGAAATGCCCGAACCGTTGACGTTCAGCCGCTCGTAATCGCCGGCGTCGAATCCCATGGCCGCCGTGCACGCGAGCACCTGTGCCGCGAACGCCTCGTTCAGCTCGATCAGGTCGAGATCCTTCAGCGCGAGGCCCGCGCGCCGCAACGCGAGTTCGGTCGCGGGCACGGGTCCGATCCCCATCCGCTCCGGCTCGACGCCCGCGACTGCCCACGTGACGAGGCGCGCGAGCGGCCGCAGGCCGAGCTCGGCCGCCTGCTCCGGCGTCGTCACGATGCAGACGGCCGCGCCGTCATTTTGCCCGCTCGCGTTGCCGGGCGTCACCGTCGATTCCGCATCGACTTGCCGCCGGACCGGACGCAGCGCAGCGAGGCTTTCCATCGTCACGTCCGCGCGCGGATGCTCGTCGCGATCGACGCACGCGGCACCGCCTTTCGTCTTCACCTGCACCGGCACGATCTCGTCATCGAAGCGGCCGGATTCGTGCGCGGCGATCGCGCGGCTGTGCGACCGGTAGGCGAGCGCGTCCTGCGCATCGCGCGTGATCCCGTATTCGCGCCGCAGGTTCTCGGCGGTCTCGAGCATTCCGCCTTCTACCGGATGATGGCGGCCGCCGGACGTGATACGCCCTCGCGCGATCCGGTCCCACAGCGGCGACGAATCGCCGCGCAGCCCGCCCCAGCGTGCGCCGAGCACATAGTGCTCCGCCTGGCTCATGCTCTCGGCGCCGCCGGCGAGCACCAGGTCGGCCGCGCCGGTCTGCACGCGCATCGCCGCATCGATCACCGCCTGCAGGCCCGACCCGCACCGGCGGTCGAGCTGCAGGCCGGGCACGCGAATGCCGAGACCCGCATCGAGGCCTGCGACGCGCCCGATCGCCGGCGCCTCGCCGTTCGGGTAGCACTGACCGAAGATCACGTCGTCGATCCGCACGGGATCGAGCGCCGTACGCCGAACCAGTTCGCGGATCACCGTCTCGGCCAGTGTCGCGGCCGGAATGTCCTTGAACACGCCGCCGTAGCGCCCCACCGGTGTGCGCACCGGTTCGCAGATCACTGCTTGTCTCATGAGAACCTCGTTTCGATTGAATGAAGCGGGATGAGCCGGCGGCGATCGTCGCGCATGACCGCCCGGTGGCCACAGATTACGCGCCGATCCCGCCATACCGCGATCTCGCACGCATCTAGCTCGAGCAGGCGGCCGCCGATTTCGTCATTCGCGTCTCCCGGCGCCAGCGCCGCACCGTCAGGTCGAGCGCCCGAATCGTGCTCAACGGCCGAGGTCGATTGCTTGCCGGCTCCGTTGAAACCGGCGCGGCCGTCCCCGGCCGCCTTCTCTTCATGTTTTTTCCCCGGTTGCGCGGCAAATCGCGATGCACGCGTGCCGCGCGCGAGGCCGTGCGCTTACTTCGGGCGCAGCATCATCAGGCCGGTACGCACCGCCGTGCACACTTCCTCGTCACGCTGGTTCAGTGCGACGTGACGAAACACGACGATGCCCGAGTCGCTGCGGCTTTTCGACAACCGCGCGCTGACGATCTCGGTACGCACGCGAATCGTGTCGCCGTGGAAGGTGGGCTTCGGAAACTTGATTTCCTGGAAACCGAGGTTGCCGAGCGTCGTGCCGAGCGTCGTTTCATACACGGTGATGCCGGCGAGGAGCGCCAGCAGGAACATGCTGTTGACGAGCCGCTGCCCGTAGATCGAGCCCTTGCTGTACTCGGCATCGATGTGCAGCGGCGCGCAGTTGTACGTCATCGCGGAGAACAGCACGTTGTCGGTTTCCGTCACGGTGCGGCGGATCGCGTGTTCGACCACGAGGCCTTCACGGCAATCTTCGAAATAGAGTCCGGCCATTTGTCGGGTTCCTTGTTCAGTCAGTGAGTGAGGGATTTCGCACGCGCGACGATCTCGTGCGCGGTCTTGACGTGGGCGATGTCGATGTGTTCGCCGTCGTAGATGCACGACGCGCGGCCACCGGCCTGTGCTTCGTCGAGCGCGGCGATCATGCCTTCGTAGTACGCGACTTCGTCGGCCGACGGGCTGTACACGTCGTTGATCGTCGCGACGTTCGACGGATGCAGCGCGAGCTCGCCGGACATGCCGAGATTGCGGTCGAGCACCGACGACTTGCGCAGCCCGTCGAGATCCTTGACCTGCTGCCATACGCCGCCGATCGCGTGCTTGCCGGCCGCACGCGCGGCCATCACCGCGCGCGACTTGAAGTACAGGCTTTCGCGGCCGTCTGGCGTCCACACGTAGCCGAGTGCGCGCGCGACGTCGGCGTTCTTCGCGGTCGCGCCGACGATCGCGCCGACGCGCTCGCGCGATGCGATTTCATAAGCGAACTGCAGCGAACGCGCCGTCTCGAGCAGCGGTATCACGCGCGTCGATCCGAGCGCCGCGCCGTTACGGAATTCCGCCTCGGCGAGCATCATCGACACGCAGTCGATGTCCTCGGGCCCGACGGGCTTCGAGATCACGATCCCCTCCACGTGCGGCCCGACCACCGCGAGGATGTCGTCGAAGTCGTACAGGTACGGGCTACGGTTGATCCGGACATACACGCGCTGCCGCTGCTCGGCCAGCCATGCCAGCTTCGACCGGACGACCGCGCGGGCCTCGACCTTCAGGGGCACCGGCACGCTGTCCTCGAGATCCAGAATCAGCGCATCCGCTTTCGCGGCGATCGATTTCTCGATCCAGTCCGGTTTGTTGCCCGGCACGAACAGCAGCGATCGGGCAGGCCTCACGGCATTCGTAGTCACTTTCGTCTCCTTGTTGACGGGTTGATGCGAAAAATGGATTCGGTGCGTCGCGCCGGCATCACGTCGCGGCCGTTGCCACGCGTTCGGGTATCGACAGGACGGCGTCCGCGTAGCGCTCGCTCATTCGCTGTCCGCCGTTTTTGAAACGCCGTGCCGGCCTGCCGCCGCCGCAATCGCATCGAGCGTCTCGGGGTTGGCCAGCGAAGACAGGTCGCCAGGCGGAAGGCCGAGGCATGCGGAACGCACCGCTCGGCGCATGATCTTCATGTTGCGCGTCTTGGGCAGCTCGTCGACGAACAGCACCAGCGACGGCCGAAACGCGGCGCCGAGCCCCGACACGACCGCCGAGCTCAACGCTTTCTCGACGTCCGCGTCAGCCGTCACGCCCGGCATCAACGTGACCACGAGGCCGACGGTCTCGCCCTTGACCGGATCGGGCACGCCGATCGCCGCCGCTTCGGCGACGCGCCCCGTCGCCATCACGAGCGTCTCGATCTCCGCCGGCCCGGTGCGCTTGCCGGCAACTTTCAGCGTATCGTCGGCGCGACCGAGCACGTACCAGAACCCGTCCTCGTCGATCGCGGCGCGATCGCCGTGCCGCCACATGCCCGGCGTCTTGCCCCAGTAGTTGGCCAGGTAGCGTTCGTTGTCGCGCCACAGCCCGCGCGTGAGGCCGATCGACGGCCCGCGCAACGCGAGCTCACCGGTCCCGCCCGGCCCGACGGAGCGGCCCACGTCATCGACGACATCCGCCCCCATGCCCGGAATCGGCCCGGCGAATGCGCACGGCTTCATCGGATGGATCACGGTACCGGTGACGATGCCGCCGCCCACTTCGGTGCCGCCCGAGTAATTGACGATCGGCCGGCTGCCGCCGCAAACCTTGTCGAACATCCAGTGCCACGCATCGACCGTCCACGCCTCGCCGGTCGACAGCGCGACACGCAACGCGGAAAGATCGTGGTTTTCGATGCCCGCGCCGCCCGCCTGCATGAAACTGCGCACGATCGTCGGCGCGATACCGAGCACGCTCACGCGATGCCGCTCCATCAGCCGCCAGAACCGTCCCCGGTCGGGGAAATCGTGCGCACCCTCGGCCATCACGATGGTGCCGCCCAGCAGCGTGGTGCCGTAGATCAGCATCGGCCCGACCAGCCAGCCCATGTCGCTCAGCCACATCAGCCGGTCGCCGGCGCGCATGTCCGCGCACAGCCCCATGTCGAGCGCGAGCTTCGTGACGAATCCGCAGTGCGAATGGACGGTGCCTTTCGGCTTGCCGGTCGTGCCCGATGTGTACATCAGCATCATCGGTGCGTCGGCCGGCATCTCGGTGGTCGGTGCATCGATCGGCTGGCCGTCGATCAGTTCATGCCACCAGCGGTCGACCCCCGTGTCCCATTCCGTCGGAGCGCCGTGGTTGCGCAGCACGACGACATGTTTCAGTGTGGGCACGTCCGCGCGCGCCGCATCGATCGTCTGCTTCATCGGCGTCGCCTTGCCGCGGCGCGTGCTCGCATCCGCCGTCAGCACCGCCACCGCGCCCGCATCCTGCAGGCGGCTCGCGACGGCCTGTGCACCGAATCCGGAAAACAGCGGCAGCACGATCGCGCCGATCTTCGAGATCGCCAGCATGGCGGCCACGGCCTCCGGCACCATCGGCAGGTAGATCGCAATGACGTCGCCCGGCTGGCAGCCGATCTGGCGCAACCCGGCCGCGAGGCGGCTCGTCTGCGCGTCGAGTTCGGCGTACGTCCAGCGGCGCACGGTGCCGTCCTCGCCTTCCCACACCACCGCTTCCTGCCGGTCGCGTGCGGTGCCGCGATAGCGGTCCAGGCAATTCAGTACCGCATTGGTCGTGCCGCCGACGCACCACTTCGCCCACTCGATGCCGTCGCGCGTATCGACGACCGATTCGTACGGTTGATAGAACCGCAGGTCCATGTGCCGGATGAGCGCGTTCCAGTAGGCGTCGGGATGAGTCGCTGCGAATGCCAGCAGTTGCTGGTACCCGGCCGGATCGGCCTGCTCGATGCCGACGGATCGCATGAACGCAGCCAGTGCGCTGGCATGTGCCGCCTCGGGTTCGGGGCGCCACGCCACGTCGCACACCTGCCATGCAGTTTCCATTCACGTCTCCGGTTTGACCTGGCATTGCCTTGATTCAATGCTAGTCGTGCGCACCGGCCGGACTCAAGTTTTCACTCGCGAACCCATGATTCGCATTGCGCGAATCGTTGCGTCAGGCGTGCACCGGCACATGAAGAAGGTGCCGACTTTCGTGCGGATCGGGATGGCAGATGCGACGAATGCGCATCCGGAACGGAAGCCTTCTTCTCGATGTACGCGTGTGCGTTCTGCGACGCCTTCACGCCGAGGCTCGATCGCAAGCCGCCCGCGCGCGGCCGAATACGCGCGCTTTTTCCAGCTCGCGAATGCAAGAGGAATCGGGCCGCTTCGGATATCGTTCAGGATTCCGACCGGCCCTCATGCCATCAATACCGGAGCATCACCGACTTCGCTTCCGTATAGGTCTGAATCGACTCGGCGCCAAACTCGCGGCCCAGCCCCGACTGCTTGTAGCCGCCGAACGGCATCACCGGATCGGTTTCGCCGAACGTGTTGATCCAGATCCGGCCGCCCTTCAACGCCCCCGCGATCCGGTGCGCCCGGCCGATGTCACGCGTCCAGATGCCGCCGGCCAGCCCGTAAGCCGAATCGTTGCCCTGCGCGATCACGTCGCCCTCGGTATCGAACGGAATCACGCAGGCGACCGGGCCGAAGATCTCCTCCTGCGCGATCTTCATCGCGTTGCGCACACCGGAAAACACCGTCGGCTCGACGAAGTACCCGGCTTCGCGCACTTGTCGGCCGCCGGTCAACAGCGTCGCGCCCTCATCGTTGCCGGCGTCCACGTACGACATCACGCGATCGCGCTGCTTCGACGAAATCAGCGGGCCGAGCTTCGTATCGGCATCGAACGGGTTGCCGACCTTCAGGCTCGCGGCGAGCTTCGCCACTTCGTTCGCGAATTCGTCGTGAATGCTGCGATGAACGAACAGGCGCGTGCCTGACGAGCAGATCTGCCCGGAATTGCGCGTGAAACCGTTGACCGCGGCAGCGAGCGCCTTGTCGAGATCGGCATCCGGAAACACGATGTGCGGCGTCTTCCCGCCCAGTTCGAGCGTCACGCGCTTCAGGTTGCCGGCCGACGCGAGCAGGATCTGCTTGCCGATCGCGGTCGAGCCGGTAAACGCGACCTTGTCGATACCCGGATGCTCGGAGATCGCCGCGCCGACCGTCTGCCCGTAGCCGGTCACCACGTTCAGCACGCCCTGCGGCAGCCCGGCCTCGTGAAATAGTTCGACGAGCCGCAGGCAGGTCAGCGACGCGAGCTCCGACGGCTTCGTGACGATCGTATTGCCGCACGCGAGCGCCGGCGCGAACTTGACGCCGGCCAGCAGCAGCGGCACGTTCCACGGATTGATCTGGCCGCAGACTCCGATCGGTTCGCGCAGCGTGTAGATGAACGCGGAGGAATCCGTCGGCACGGTCGTGCCGAGTATCTTCGTCGGCCAGCCCGCGTAGTAGCGGAACGTGTCGACGGTCATCTTCACCACCGCCGCGCTGAACCAGGCCGGCATCCCGTTGTCGAGCGTCTCGAGGGCGGCCAGTTCGTCCGCGTGTTGCTCGATCGCGTCCGCGAGGCGCAGCAGCACGGCGGTGCGCGCATGCGGAGACATGCTGCGCCAGCCCGACGATTCGAACGCGCGTCGCGCGGCGGCCACCGCAAGGTCGACGTCCGTCTTGTCGCCTTCGGCGATGCGGGCGAGCACGTCCGCCGTCGCCGGGTTCAGTGTCTCCATCGTTCTGCCGGACGCGGCCGGCACCCACTTGCCGTCGATGAAGTGCTGCTTGGCGCCGGAGCGGCACCACGCGAGCGCCGCGGCCAGGCCGGGATGTTCGGATTCTGACTTCGTGGAAAGGACGGTCACTGCCTGTCTCCGTTAAGAATGGTTCGTGATGTTTTGCTGCGCGGCGTCGACGGGGCGTACATCGCCCCTGTCGCGCGCAGCATCGGTTACGCACGCCGCTCGACGCGGTCGGGCGCTGGAACTTGTGAATGATTCCGCGGTTGAATGCAACCATCGTGCCCGGCGCGTCTCCGGCTTTCTCGCTATCGACAGCGCCGGACAGGCGAAGCAATACATGTCACCCTCCATGCTTATCTACTCATTTGTATTTCTAATTATTCGGTTAATGCAGCGAAGCAGCAGGCCATTTGTTCATTCGACTGGTGGCCCTTGGCGTGCGGCGCAATGACGATGATGTTAGTCAGCGCATCCTGCAACGCTCAAGTCGTGACTTGCGAATCCGCGATTCACGATGCACGAATTGCCGCGATGCGATGCCGTCGCGACGTGTTCGTATTCCGGAACTCGCGCGCTCACGAATCGTCACTTGAGGCGCTCATCGCGGGCTTCTAGTATTTCCGCATGGCCCGCAACCGGGCCGGCACGCTCCGGGCCGGACGGCTGCGCGACAGAATGACACCGGGAGACAATCTTGAAAGACAACGCAGGAGCCGGACCGCTCGCCGGTCTGAAAATCATCGAACTCGGCGGGATCGGGCCGGGCCCGTTCTGCGCGATGCTGCTGGCGGACATGGGCGCCGACGTGCTGCGCCTCGACCGCATCGTGCCGTCGGACAGCGGCGTGCACATGGATCACCGTTTCAATCTGCTCAACCGCGGCCGCCGCTCGGTGGCCATCGACCTGAAGCAGCCGCAGGCCGTCGAACTGGTCAAGCGGCTCGCCGCCTCCGCCGACGCAGCGCTCGAGGGCTTTCGCCCCGGTGTGGCCGAACGGCTCGGCGTGGGCCCGGACGATCTGCTGGCGTGCAATCCGCGCCTCGTCTACGGCCGCATGACCGGCTGGGGCCAGGACGGCCCGCTTGCGCAAGCGCCCGGACACGACATGAACTACATCTCGCTGAGCGGTGCGTTGCACACGATCGGCGAACGCGACGGGCCGCCCGTGCCGCCGCTCAACCTGGTCGGCGATTTTGGCGGCGGCGCGATGTATCTCGCGTTCGGCATGGTCTGCGCGATGCTCGAAGCCTCACGCTCGGGAGCCGGGCAAGTGGTCGATGCGTCGATGGTCGACGGCTCCGCGCATCTGATGACACTGATCTACGGCATGTACGCGGCGGGCGCATGGAGCGACCGGCGCGGCGACAACCGGCTCGATTCGGGCACGCCGTGGTACAGCGTCTATCGCACGCGCGACGATCGCTACGTGTCACTCGCGTCCAACGAGCCGCGCTTCTATCGCGAAACGCTCGCACTGCTGGGGCTCTCCGACACGCCGCTCCCCGATCAGCACGACCGCCACGGCTGGCCGGTGCTGCGCGAGCATTTCACTCGGGTGTTCGCCACGAAGACGCGCGACGAATGGTGCGCGCTCGCAGCCGGCACCGACGTCTGCCTCGCCCCCGTGCTGTCGCTGGCCGAGGCACCGCATCACCAGCACAACGTTGCCCGCCGCACGTTCGTCGAAGTCGACGGCATCGTGCAGCCGGGGCCCGCGCCGCGTTTCAGCCGGACCCGGCCGACGCTGCGCGGCGGCGCGCCCGCGCCCGGCGCCCATACGACGGCTGCACTGCGCGACTGGGGCATCGACGCTTGCGAAATCGACGCGCTGCGCACCGCGGGGGTCCTGCAATGAACGCACCTGAAAACAGGCAAACGAACACCGCCGACCGGCCGCTGGACGGCGTGCGGGTACTCGCCGTCGAGAATTTCATTGCGGGCCCCTATGCGTCGATGTGGCTCGCCGATGCCGGTGCGGAAGTGGTCAAGGTCGAATCGCGCGAAGGCGGAGATTTTTCCCGCAGCACGAGCCCCGTCAAGACCGACGCGAACGGCGTCGCGCACGGCCTGTCGTTTCTGCGCTCGAACCGCAACAAGAAGAGCGTCACGCTCGACCTGAAGCATCCCGACGGCAAGCGGATCTTCATCGAGCTGGCGCGCGAAGCCGACATCGTCGTGGAGAACCTGCGCCCAGGCGTCATGGACCGGCTCGGCATCGGCTACGACGTGTTGCGCGAACACAATCCGCGCCTGATCTACGTCGCGATCTCCGGGTTCGGCCACACCGACGTGAAGCCCAGCCCGTATACGGACTACCCGGCATTCGACATCGTCGGGCAGGCGATGAGCGGGTTGATGTACCGGCCCGAGCGCACCGGCGATCGCCCGACCTATCTCGGCTTTTCGCTGGCCGATCTGCAAGGCGGGATCCTGGCGATGCAGGGCGCGCTGCTCGCGCTCTATCAGCGCCAGCGCACCGGCCGCGGCAAGAAGGTCGACATTTCGCTATACGACGCTTCGCTGATCCAGAACGAGATCTCCGTCGCGATGTATTCCGCGTTGCGCCAGCCCACGCCGCCCGGCGTGCATGCGGTCACCGCACCGTTCGGTACGTATCGCGCGAACGACGGCTACATCGTCATCGCCGTGCTCGGCGAACACATCTGGCGCCGCTTCTGCGACGTGATCGGCCGACCGGAACTGCCCGACGATCCTCGCTTCGCAGACGGCATCTCCCGCCGTGCCAACGGCGAGGCGCTCGACCGGCACATCGATGCATGGCTGGCCGTGCGGACACGTGCGGATGCGGTCCGGACGTTGCGCGACGGCGGCGTGCCGGCCTCGGTGGTGAACGATGTCGCCGACCTGTTCGACTGCCCGCACGTGGCCGCCCGCGACATGCTGATGACGCTCGACGACCCGGTCTGGGGACCGATCCAGGTCGCCGGCAATCCGATCAAGATGTCGGACGTGCCGGAGCCCGAGGCCGGCCTGCCGCCCCGGCTTGGCCAGCACACGCAGGCCGTGCTCGAAGCGTGGCTGCAGATGGACGCCGGCGACGTGGCAGCGCTGCGCGCGCGGCAGGTCATCTGAACCCTGAAGCAAAGAGGGCATCGCGCATCGGTTTGCGCGATGCCCTTCATGAAACGGGCTCCCGGACGGTTTGCGTCAGAGCGCGGTAAACCCGCCATCGACCACGAGTTCCGCGCCGGTCACGTACGACGATTCGTCGCTGGCGAGGAACAGGACCACGTTTGCGACTTCCTCGGGCCGCCCCGCGCGCGCCAGCGGAATCTTCGAGTGGATGACCTTGATGACTTCCGGATCATCGAACAGGTATTCGCTCTGCGGTGTGCGGATCACGCCCGGGTGAATCGAGTTCACGCGAATCCCGCGGCTGGCCAGGTCGATCGCCGCGCACTTGGAAAGCAGCCGGTTCGCCCCCTTCGATGCGCCATAGCCCGGGTGTAGCCCCGGAAAGGCGATCATGCCGGCGATCGACGACATGTTGACGATCGATCCGCCTCCGGCGCGCTCCATCACCGGAATGACCGTCTTGATCCCCAGGAACTGGCCGTTGAGATTCAGCTCGATCAGCTTGTTCAGGCCGTCGAGCGTCGCCTGTTCCCACGTATCGGGTGTGCCGGGCAGTCCGGCGTTGTTGACGAGCACGTCGACTCGCCCCCACGTCGCGAGCGCCTTGCCGACGGCAGTCTGCCATTGCGCCTCGTCGGTGACGTCGAGGCCGCAGTGCTCGGCGCTCAGCCCCTGTTCGCGAATCCCGGCGGCCACCTGCGCCGCGCCGTCGGCGCGGATGTCGGTCACCAGGACGTTCGCGCCCTCGCGCGCGAGCAATCCGGCCCCCGCCGCGCCCATGCCGCTCGCGGCTCCCGTGATGATGACCGTCTTGCCTTTCATGCGATTCATGTGAAACTCCCGTTCGCTTGGTTTGATTGTCGACTTGTCAGAATCTTCGGATTACTGAGCCGGTGAAACACTTCGGTGCGCTGGCATACGCACCGCACGCTAGGCGCTGCCCTCGCCAGCGGCGCCCAGCTCGCCTGTACCACGCTGCGGCGCACCACGCCTGACGCGGTCGGACAACCTGTCGTTGACGAGCGCGACGGCGAACGCGCCGATCACCGCGGGAACCGCCATCGCATAGAAGTTGAATTGCAGCGGCAGCGCGAGCCCCACGATCACCCCGATGAGGATCGGGCCGAACATCGCGCCGAGGCGCCCGATACCCGCAGCCCAGCCTACGCCGGTCGAACGCACGTTCGTCGGGTAGAACTGGCCCGCGTATGCGTAGACCACGATCTGCGTACCGATCGTGCAGGCGCCGGCGACGGTCACGACCGCGTACAGCAACGCGGTGGGCGCCTTGTAGCCGAGCAGCGCGATCGATACGGCCGCGAGCAGGTACATGCCGATCAACACGCGCTGGATATTGAGGCGATCGGCCAGCCAGCCGCCGCCGATCGCACCGACCACCGCGCCGAGATTCATCGCCATCACGAACGTCAGCGCGGAACCGAGGCTGTAGCCGGCGGACGCCATCAGCTTGGTCAGCCACGAACTCAGCCCGTAGACCATGAAGAGATTGGTGATGCAGGTCACCCAGAACATCAGCGTGCTGAACGCGCGCCCTTCGCTGAACAGCGCGCCGAGCAGCCTCGTCGGCCCGGCCTCCTCCTTCGGCATCGCAAAGCGGTCGCCCGGCTGGGGCACATGGCCGGGAATCAGCCGTTGCGCGATCCTGCGCACCTCCGCATCACGGCCCTTGAGCACCAGGAACGACAGCGATTCCGGCAGCGTGCGCCAGATCACCGGCACCAGCACGATCGGCACCGCCGCCGCGAAATAGATCGACCGCCACCCGTAGTTTTCCATCAGGCTCTTGCCGAGCAGCGCCGCCAGCACCCCGCCGCCCGAATAGCCGGCGAACATCAGCGAAACGAGCATGCTGCGCATGCGGCGCGGAGAATACTCCGTCATCTGCGCGGCGCACGTGGGGGCGATGCCGCCGAGACCCAGTCCCGCCAGGAACCGCAACGCACAAAACGCGACGGCGCCCCCCACCGCGCCGGCCGCGGCGCTGAACACGCTGAAGAGCAGTACGCACAGCACGATCGCCGGGCGGCGCCCGATACGGTCGGCGATGCTACCCAGCAGGATGCTGCCGACCATCATGCCGAACAGGCTCGAACTGGCAATGACGCCTGCGGTGACGGGGGTGATGTGCATCTCCTTCATGATCAGCGGCAGCGAAATGCCGACGATCGCGAGGTCGTACCCGTCGAGAATCATGATCAGGATGCACCAGCAAAGAACGACGGCATGGAATCGACCGAATCGGGCTTCGTCGATCACCGCCTGCAAATCGAATTGACGCATGGTTCCTTTGTCTCCGTGTCTGGAAGGTCGCAATGCCTTTCCTTTTTTCATTCAGCATGGCCCGTGTACCGGGCCGCCGGCGGCCGCCGCGCATTCGCATTGCGTGCGAGCGTCGGTGGCGCCATCAATGCTATGAGGCGCACGCTGCATCTTCAAATCACGAATTGCGAGGCCGCCGTTCGCGGTTCACGAACGTCGGGCGCGGCCGGCCATGCGTTGTCTGGAACCGGTCAGGATGACGGACGACGCGGTGCCGACCGCGATGCGACGCCAGAGGGCGGCGGCCGCGCGGTCGAGCACCGGGAATCAGAAACGGGAATCGGGGAAATGGAGCGCTTCGGCGCGCAGCGATAAGGCCGCGCCCGCCCCATCGATCAATCGGCCAGAGGGCCTGACGACGGCGCGGCCTTCGGGCGCCCGGTCAGCTGGTCGATGAGCGCACGCGTGGCCGAGGTCGTGGCCTTGCCTTTTCGGGTGCCGACCCGCAGCACCCGTACGGCCCACGGCTCCTGGATGCGCAGGACGGCGCACCGGTCGCGGCTGTCCATCGGCACCATGCATTCCGGCAGCACCGTCACGCCGAGGCTCGCCTGTACCAGACTCAGCGCGACGTCGGCGCCCGATACCGTGAACCGTGCGCGAATCGTCTCCCCGAGCGCATGTGCGGCTTCGTTGACCTTGAACATCAGCGTCGTATTGACCGGTTGCGCGATGAAGGGCTCGCGAACGAGATCGATGGTCTTCACCGTGCGTTGTTCCGCGAGCGGATGATTACGCGGAACAACGGCGACGAAGCTGTCGGTACGATAAGGCAGCGTATCCAGCAGCGTGTCGTCCACGTCGCCGCTCACCACGTACACACACAGATCGACGTCGCCCGTCGTCACGGCTCGAACCAGGTTGGTGTTGGGTTCCTGCTTCAATTCGAGTTCAACTTGCGGATAGTTGCGTGCGAATTCACCAAATTCTCGCCCCAGATACTGGACAACACTGGCCCCTGTCGTCGCAACGCTCACGTGTCCGCGCACGCCCGCCGAAAATTCGCCGAGCTCGCGCCGCATGTCTTCGAAGTTTTCGAACATCTGTCGTAGATAGCGTGCAAGCACTTCACCCGCCGCATTGGGCACGACCCCGTTCGGAATGCGTTCGAGCAACTGCACGCCGGCGATGTCCTCGAGGTCCTGCACACGCTTCGTCGCGGCGGATGGCGCGATGTTTTCCCGCGTCGCGGCGCGCCGGATCTGGCGCTCCTCCACGACCGTGAGAAACAGACGCAACGTAAAAAGGTCGACCCGGCGGGTCAAACCGTGCACGCTCAACGCACTCATGATGTCTCCTTCCGTCCGGTCGCTCGATCGAGCGCTCGCGACAGCGATCGACTTGCGGCGACACGGTACTGTGTTCGCTCCACGTAGGCGCGGGTCGGCCCGTCGCTTATCGGGGAGGCATGTCTTTATGGGAATCCTGTCCGTGAAACGAACAGTTGAAGCCGTTTTTCCTGGTCACCGGTTGCGCGGCCGGCACATCGGATCGGCCGCATGACCGCGGGAGACTTTTCTCTGATGTCACGCGCATACGGTAGCACCAACGCTCACCGCATGCGCGTGAACCGCGCGTCTGCCGCCGGGTGTGCGAGATCGCGCGCAACGCGCGGGTGTTCGTCACTGGAGCGGCAATGCTGGCACTGACATCGACCACTGGCTCCGGAATTTGATGATCAACTCGTTGCGCTGATTGTAGACACGACATTCGAACTCGATAACGGTGCCTTCGTTGCCCGTATCGCAGCGGCCCACGGTTTCGCTTTCCGCCCAGATCGTATCGCCGATGAAAACGGGTCGTACGAATCGGACGTCCGTGCAGCCCAGGCCGATGGAATGGCGTGTCCGGGTCAGCTCGTACGCGTGTGCACCGCTGGCCACGCACAACACGAACGTGCTGTTTGCCGCCCGAGCGTGGTACCGGGACGATCCGCCACGCCCGCCATCCAGATACAACGGCTCCGCGTGATGGGTCAACGTGCTGAACAGGAGGTCGCAGGCCTCGGTGAGCGTATGCTGAATCGGGTGCCGGCAAGTCGCACCGATCACGAATCGGTCAAGGCAGCCGCCGGAAATGGCTTCCGTCATGATGCGCTCCTCCTCCCCCTCTTCCGTTCTTCCCGAACCCCAGGTTCTGGCGATACTGCGGATGCGTCACCAAGGGTAAATGCCAAACACAACCGCGCCAAGTCGCGTTCCGCGCAGGGGCGATTCGTGAACGGCGATTTCATGCGGGCACCAGCACGCCGTGGCCGATGTTCACCCCATCGCGGAATGCCGGCGCGGACCGGGGCATCGTCGCCCGGCGCGAGGCAGCCGCGTGCGATCACGGAAACAGACTTTGAAGTGGGGATTCTGCGGATTGCGTTTCACGCGCACGAAGCCCGACTGGACCGGCGGCCATCACGCGATCCGCAACCTGTCGGGCGCAAGCAGCCCGGTTGCCTCCGGCTCGGCGCTTCAACGCTGAATAACGGACGGACCGATGAAGCGTGCGACAAAAAATCAGCCGCCTGCAATCGCAGGCGGCCGATCAACCTCTGCCCGTCATTCGCGTGAGTGTCTCGTGGCTTCGATCGGTTCCCCTTTCTCCGGCACGCAATACCGCCACACGATTTCCGGGCGTTCACCGCACTGACACAAGCGCCATCAATTCACCCCGACCGCACTCCACGCGCGAGCGACCGTGGCACTTTCGGCCGAATTCGCGCCGTACAGGTCGTTCGCCGCCTGGATCGAAGCACGACGTGCGTTCGGGTAGCTCGAGTTGGCGTTCAGATACACGGTCAGCGTCCGGTACCAGATCTTGCCGGCCTTCTCGCGGCCCAGGCCGCTGAAGGTCGTGTCGCCGTTGCAGACCAGCTTCGCCTTCGTCAGGCCGGTATCGGTCGACGGCACCGTCGGGCCTTCGGCCAGCAGGTAGAACAGGCGGTTGCCGACACCCGACGTGTAATGCGGATCATGGCGCGGATTCGACCACGAGAATCCACCCGACGGGTAACAGCTGAACGACCGGCCGTCGAGATCCTGCTTGTACATCTTGCGCAAGCCGCCGCTCACCACGCGCGCACCGATCACGTAGTTGCCGGGATCGTTCGGGTTGTTGGCGTAGTACTTCACGAGCGTGCCGAAAATGTCGGACGTCGACTCGTTCAGGCCACCCGCGTCGCCCGAATAGTTCAGGTTGGCCGTGGCCTCGGTCACGCCGTGGCTCATCTCGTGTCCGGCGACGTCAACTGAAACGACCGGTTTCGGCAGGCTGGTGCCGGGTTGGCCGTCACCGTACACCATCACGTGCGACGACAGCCATGCCGCATTCGCGCCGGTCGTGCCGCTACCGGTATTGAATACGACGTGCGCATAGCTCTTCACGCCGCGGCCGTCGTTGAAGATGCCATTGCGGTTGTGCGTAGTCTTGTAGTAGTCCCAAGTGAGTGCGAGACCATAATCGATGTCTGAGGCGACGGTCTGCCGGTCAGTGGTCGTGTTGTTGCCCCACACGTTCGTGCTGCTCGTGAAGATCGGCAGGTCAGTCGCCTGCTCGACGTCGTCCGAGGTCAGGCCGCGGCCGTCGTAGACCGAGCCGGAGCCGCGACTCGGATCCAGCATCCGGTACGCGTTCGTGCCCGTCTGGTCGGTGGTGAGCGTCAGGTTGCCGTAGTACAACGAGCGGCCGGTGCCGGTCGCGGCGGCGGTCTTGATCAGGTCCTGTGCGTCGAGCACGGTGCCGGTTCGCGCGTCGACGTAGTACAGCACGGCATCGCCATGCGTGTCGGTCGCCTTGCCGTAGACGCGCACCGCGTAGGCCAGCGTCGGTGTGACGTCGCGTGCGAACACGACGAGTTCCGCGTCATCGACGCGACGCACGTCCGAGTCGAAACGCGCGGCTGCGATGCGCTTGACCCGGGCGGCGCCGACGTCGGGTGCGTTGCGTACCACGGAGCGGTCTCCGACCTTGCCGATCTTGCCGGCGAGACTGATCGGCGCGAGCTGCGTCACGCTCGCCTGCTTCAACTGCCCCTTGCTCGAATGGACGACAACATCGCCACCGATCACGGGCAGGCCCGCGTAGAAGCGATCGAAGCGCACGTGCTCGGTGCCGTCGGGATCGACGATCACGTCGCGCACCTGGAACTGATCGCCATCCGTCGGCGCGCTCGCCTGCGGCCCTGCGAACTTCAACGCGCGTGTTGTGCCGCCGGTTGCGAGACTGAAGGCGGACGGGTTCTGCTGGATCAGTTGCAGGGCCTTGTCGACCGTAGCCGACTGGTCACCGGCCTGGGCAAAAGCACTGAGACTCGCGACGGTAATCGCGGTGATGGACAGCAGACGAGACAGTTTCTTCATGTAATCCCCCGGCTATGTATGGGTGATGTTCGAGGAATGCATCAAATACAAACCTTGATCTAAGACATGTCACGAACCGCAGAGGGATGCTAGAAGGTCATTTTTATAATTACAAGATATTTTCTGACAGGTTAATTTTTGCTGTCATCGATGTTAATCGATTCATGGTTTGGTGAGAAATCTGAAATGGTCTCGTCGGCCGCGATGGCGGTATCGGCAACGTTGCATCGGCGGAATGTCCCTGGCGGGCCTGGTGTTGTCAGGCCGAGGCGTTGCGTGGCGCGGGCCGGGCGGGACGAACGATGTGAGGCGGGCCTGAAGCTGGCATAAAGCGGCGGATACTATTTGCTTTATTAAATATTGATTTTGATTGTTGCCGTCCCGCGCGTATCAATACCATTTACCAATGATGCTGCGATTCCGGTTTTCGACGCCGATACCTTTGAATTCGTAGTGAAAGCCAGGCTAACGACGAACAAGATAATGCCTTCTACGAATCTTTCGTTCGGGCGACGCGGCGCAACTCATGGCGGGTGCGCCGCGGCACACCGCTGCTTTCGCGGAAGACGCATGCGGCCGATGAACCATCCGTTGACGCCTGCCGCCTACCTGCCCCTCACCTTGACCTGCACCACCAGCCACGTCAGCGCCCCCAGCACGAACACGGCGAGCGTCCACGTGCCGCCATGGTGCTGCAGCACCGCGGCTGTCGCGGCGATGCCCGCCAGTCCCTGCTGCAGGAAGCCGCACAAGGCCATCGCGTGCGCGCCATGTTCGTGCGCATCGCTGACGGCGGTCGCCATGCTGTTGGGAAACAGCACCGCCTGGCCGAAAATCGCGAGGCAATACAGCGCGATGAAGATCCACAGGCCGGTGAAATGGGCCAGCAGGCCGCCCAGCCATGACGCCAGCATCAACGTGGTTGCCAACGCAACCAGCGCGGCGCCCGCTTGCATCAGCCGGACCCCACCGACCCGTCTCACGAGGCGATTGACCAGCATTGCCCCACTGAAATAGGCGATGCCGAGCAGCAGGCCGATACTGCCGAAGCTCGTCACGGCCAGCTTGAAATACTCCTGGAACACGAACGGACTCACTTCCTGCAAGGTCACGATCGTCGCGAACCCCAACCCGCCGGCGCAGGCTGGCCACAGGAAGCCCGGGCGCCGCAGCAGGAGCCCGTAAGTGCCGGCCATGCCCGACGTGACAGCGGTGCGGTTTCCCGCCTTCAACGGCAACGCGTACGACAGACCGATCGCGAGCGCGGCGATGACGGCCATCAGCACGAAACCCGTTTGCCAGTGAGTGTATCGGCCGATCAGCCCGCCGACGAACTGGCCGCCGCCCAGCGCCGTGATGAAGGCGATCGACAACACGGAGAGGCGTCGCGCCAGTTCGTCGCCGCGCCAGTTGTCTCGAACGATGATTCTGGCGATGATCGCCGCACCGCCGCCCCCGATCCCCTGGAGGGCGCGCAACACGAGCAGCGCCGGTGCGAGCGTGCAGCTGGCGAGCAGCAGGCTGCTGGCGACGAACAGCAGCAGCGAAATCAGCAGCGGGCCACGCCTGCCCCAGCGTTCCGCGGCGGCGCCCCAGAACGGCACCGGCAGCGCCGCGCCGATCACATAGGCGGAGATGGACAACTCGGCGCCGCCTTGCGTCATCTTCAGTTCGCGCATGACGACAGGCAGCGACGGCAGGTACACCGTCGTCGCCATTTGCGCCATGAAGACGATCAGGCAGGCCAGCGCCATCAGGGACGCAGTCGACGCGGCCGGTTCGCACGGTGTGCCGGCGGCAAGAACGGGTTTGTCGCTCATGCCAGCCCTCGATTCGCTCGAGGCGCGGGCCCGGCCGTTACCCATCCGCGCACACATGACGGGCTGCCGTCGCGGGTACTACGCACATGCATGCTGTCCCGCAACCCGGGTTCGGTCGCCATCGTTTCTCTCTCTTGATCTTGTCGGGGTTGGCCGCGGCGGTGTGCGGCAGGATTGTTGTGGTTGGTCGTACAAAGGCACAGGCAGCGAACAGCCGACGTCGATGTCACATTCAAATGGCCATTGCGGGGCGGCGAGACTACCCGGCCCGGACACCTCTGCTCGCCCCCGATACAGGCGCTGCCGGCACGCCGCGCCGCGTAATCACGTGTAATCGATTCTGGAAAAAACCGGTCCTATATTGGCGTCACTCTCTCGCCATGCTCGTGACTTCAGGCTGGTCGAATAGAGCCAATCAGGCGCCGGTCATCGTTCGATCAACCTCGAGACTGACGGGGAAGAATTCAACGCTCCCGTGCGTACCGTTCGAATGAATCAGGAGAGCATCATGCCAGACATCTTCATCTGGAAGCCCAATGAAAACCAGACATACAGCACGGCGGGCGTGAATGAATTGAGCGCCCCTTCCTTTGACAAGGAAGCCGGCAAATCCTTCTCGATGATCGCTCCCGCCGGAACGTTGACGCTGCTGTCCCGGCAGTCGTCGGTATGGGGCGGAAGTTTCGACAACGGCATCCCGCCCGTTGAAATCAATCTTCGTAGCGGTGCCCTCGTGATGCGCGGAAATTCCGGCGATGCGCGCGGCGTCGATTTCACGATGGGCCCGTATCCGCACAAGCTCATCGGTCATCCGTTCGTCAACTTCAGGATCGTCGACGCCGCGTTCGAGGCCAGCCGTTTCGATACGGTGAGTGCGGGCGGCCTGGTCCCGCCGTTGCTCGGCATGTATATCGACCTTCTCCTCGATCTGGAACTGGCCGGCGCCAGCCGCTATGACGTCTACTGCCGGTTGTACGCCAGCACCAAGAAGCTGCGTGTCCTGGGCCAGTCCGCGGTGAATGTCCGTGCCGAAGAGATCGTGCTGACATTCAGCGAGTATGCCGTTCTGCCGGCGGCGCTGCCCCGGGTTCCGGGCAACGATTACTCGCTGCACATGGAATCAACGGGCGGCAAGATGGAGATCGCAGAATCGCGTCTCGCGTTCGGAAAGAGTGCGAAGAGCGCAATGACGAGCAAGCAGATTACGTTGCGCAAAAGCGTGCGGGTCTGGGCTCAGGACGATGCAAATGCGAAGTTCGTCACCGATGCGGTCGAGTTTTACGACAGTGCGTCGACGGCAACGTTTTCCATCTCGCACAACGCCAACGTGGAATTCGATACGTATTCCGGCGGAAAACCTTTCGATTTCCTGGGCAACAAGACGTATCCCCAGGGGTTGTTCAACTTCCAGTCGACGCCTGAGTCGAAGGCCACGGGCAAGTTCACCCTCTACGGCGCAGGCAGCGCGTTCGACCAATCGGCGATGCTGAACAAGCAGGTTGTCGCCATCGACGGAGTTCCGCAGTCGACCTCCAAACAACTCCGCTTCGATTACGTCCCCGTCGGCAACACGCAGAACATGGTGGTGTCGCTCAAGAAGTGACCGGAAGGGTGCCGTCTTCAGCCTGCGTGCGACGGGTCCGAGCAACGGCCCGTCAGGCTGATTCGGCGTTGACCAGGCTGCCCCGCCAATGCAGATGGGTGGGCGGAGCAAGCCTGGGCATCGCGAATATTCAACGATGAACCGCGGCATTCGAGCGGCCGCTTCCTGAATGCGGCACGCATGAGGCACAATACGCAGCTTCAAAAATTCAGCCGCGGTCAAACACATGCGCTTCATCGTCGTTGGAACCAGCGGAGCGGGGAAATCCACCTTTTCCAGCGCACTGGCGGCAGCAGCAGGCTGCCCGTACATCGAGCTGGATCGACTCTACTGGGGCCCCGGCTGGACAGCCGTGCCGCCGGAACAGTTCGAGGGCGCCGTGCTGGCCGCGACGGCCGGCGACCGATGGGTCGCCGACGGGAACTACAGCGCCGTGCGCGACGTGCTCTGGTCGAGAGCCACGCACGTGATCTGGCTGAACTTCGGGCGACGGACGGTGTTCTCCCGGGTGCTCTGGCGCACGTTGAGCCGAGGGCTCATGCGCACCGAGCTTTCGCACGGAAACCGTGAATCGCTGCGGATGGCATTCTCCCGGGAGTCGGTGCTGCTGTGGTCATACACCACGTTCGCCAGGAATCGTATCAAGTTCGCCGGCCTGCGTGACGACCCGAAATTCGCGCATCTGCACTGGGTTGAAATCACCAGCCCGTCGCGCACCCGCGCGGTCATCGACATGCTGGCCCGCGCCAGCGGTTGAGCGCGGCGCGCTACGTACCTGCGTCAGTCGTCGAAGGTCCCGCGATATTCCGGCGCGGCATCCGCGCGCGTGTTCAGTTCGAACATCACGCCGCCCGGTGCGCGGCAGAAGAAGCGCGAACCGCGTCCGTTGTTGAAGATGTCCGTCTCCATCGCGACGCCCTCTGCCGTGAATCGCTCGAACAACGTGCGCACGGCATCGAGGCTCGGCAGTTCGAAGCCGACGTGGAAATTCGTCGGCCACGCGGGCACGCCGTCGCCGACGTGATCGATCACCACGTCGAACCCCGGGCGCTTGAGGATCCAGGATTTGTCCCAGCTTCCCGCGATCGTGAAACCGAGGTATCGCTCGAAGAATCGGGCCGTCGCCAGCGTGTCGGCCGAGGGGAAGCTCAGGTGGTTGAGCTTCATCGTTTGTGTCGTTTCGGTCATTGTCGTGCTCTCTGATGCGGTGATGGGCGGAGGCCCCATGCCTTCCCGCCCGACGACTTAAGAATACGAGCCGGCGCTCGCATTCGACAACTCGCATTGGACGCACGTTTCGACAGCGCGCGAACCCGCGTGACACCGAGGATCGGGGCGCGGGTGTGATCGCCGCGGATCGCACTACTCGCATTCGGGCCGGGATTTTCCCGATCGACAGGTTCGGGTTCAAGTGAACGCGCGAAGCGTCCCAGAAGCAATTTTCACTATCGCTTGTTGGCCCCGGCGACTGCAGCGGTCATTCGATTTTCTTCCTGTACAAGTGGAACCATCGTTGACAGCGACATGCCGCATGCCGCCCTACGTCTTCGCCGCTTCATAAACCTTCGTCTTCGGATTGAACCGGTACTCGACAACATCCGCGGCGCCGTAGGTCTTCTTCTGACCGGCGTTGTCGATGCCCGTCCCCTTCATCGCCACACGAAGACGCGGCCAATCGCGGCCCACGGCCGGCAGGAAGGTCAGGGTCGACGAGCCGGTCACGCACGGGACGTGATTGCCGGTGCCGTCGGCATCGCATGCCGCGCCGTTGTCGTTGCCACGAAATACATTGCCGGCATAGGTCCAGTCGGTATCGTCAGGATTGCTTGCCGCATTGGTGCGCTGATAGACGAACATGCTGAACGACTTGATCCGGGTACCGGAGGCCAGATACCAGGTCGGGACCGCCAGCACGATCTGCCCGTTCGGCGTCGTCATACTCACGGCGGGTTCCTTGTCGTCGATCGTGTCGGCCTTCTCGTAGCCGCCAAACTCGCCGATGGAGCGCTCCGACCCGACCATGTTCCAGCCGGCCACGCCGCCGTCCGTGGTCCATTCGAATGTTGCTTCGGTGATCGTCACCCTGGCGTCGGGCGCCGGGGCCACGGTTTTCTCCTGTTCGGCGTACTTGTTCGGCGTGTCGTAAGCGAAGCCGGTGAAGTAGTGGTTGCCGTTCAGATCGAACGCGTGGCCGTACCAGTAAGAGGCCTGGCTTCCGTTGGCGATCTCCATCGTGTCCTCGCCATGTGCGTCCTTCTGGTAAATGGCCTCGAGTACCTGGCCGGGCCTCGGCGGCACGGGTGCCGGGCGCTTCTCGCTACCGTCGCCCGGTGCGGCAACGGCGTGTGCCGAGGAAGCGGCCGCAGACTGCGCATTCGATGCGGAATCGGTGTGCCCGGAATGGTCCCCGCATGCCGAAACCAGAAGCGAAACGACGGACAGCCACGCAAACTTCCCGATCATCTGCCTTTCCCCCTGTGTGCGGTTCCATGATGCGTCGTCATGTGACCCGATGCCCATCCAACGGGGTGCACTAACGGATATCGCCGTTCGATACCGATTGCCCGGCTGATCGATTCAGGCGACGGTTATTTTCTTGAACAAATGGAGCGGATTGTCCGGGCGCTCAGCGGTACCGGTCGCCGTGACCGGCCGGAAACGCCGACGGCATGACGGCGGGTGCCGCGAAGTCAGGCAGCCGAATCTGACGCGGCAACGCAAAGCGCTGCGCGGGAAGCATCTTGTTGACGGGTTTCATCGTTTTCATTTGTCGTTGTCGGCACCAATATGGGATTGGAAGACGTGCTCGGACACGCTCAACGCGGGTTGCGTTGCGCCAGCTGATGATTATCACCACTATCGGCGAATAAATCATCCATCGACTGCATTGACGGGCGTCGTTTCTCGCGAAGCACTGTCGACTGCCGACGGCATCGCGTGAAATGCGCACGCCCCTGGCGCAGGCCATGCGCCTTCTTTCATGCGGATAACACATGCCATCGGGGCACAAGTCATGCTCTCAGGACAGGCCCGGCGCAACCATATCGATCTTTGCGACGCATCAAGCGCCAATGGCCCGGGGTCGACAAATCCACCCCGGGCCACGGATTTCCCGCCGGTGCCGGGCATCACAACCGCTGCCCGGCACGACCGGTCGCTCAATGCTGCGCGAACGACGTCAGAACTGGTAACCGGCGCCCACCACCGCGCCGAAGTCCGAACGCGTGTTGCCCGTCACCGACGCCTTGACGACCCAGCGGTTGCTTTCCGTCACGTACGAGTACCCGGCCGCGAAACCCTGCTGGCCGTGATAGTTCGACGTAGCCGCCGAGACCATCGAGCGGCCCGCGCCCGTCGGTTGCGGCAGGCCGGCCACGGCCATTGCCGATGCCACGCCGCCGTACATGTCCTTCTTCAGGTCGTTGAACGAGTTGTACACCTGGCCGATGCGCTGGTCGGTGTAGCCCTTCGCCTGATTCGACGCGGCCGACAGGTTGTCGTTCAGCTGCTGCACGTTCACCGCATCGGTCGGCGCCGTGCCGGCCGCGACGTTCGTGACCTGGCGCTCGCTGCCCTTCGCGCCGACCGAGAACGAATTGTCGCGATCGGCGACGGAGCCCTGGCCGACCGCCACCGCGTTCTTGCCGGTTGCGGTTGCCGTCGACCCGATCGAACCCGCATCGGCACGCACGATCCACGTGGTGTTCGCATCGGTCGCCGCCGCGCGGATCTGGTCGTTGGCCGCGGCGTTCTTAAGCGCGCTATTGAACTGACCCATGTTGACCGCGTCGTTGTTGTTCACGCCCGCCGCGACACCGGTCAGCACGCGGTCGCCCGCCGTGCCGGAGAAGTTCACGCTGGTGCCGCCGGTGTCCTTCCCGACCGTGATCGCGCCGTTCGGATCCTGCTGCTGCACGAGGCCGGCCTTGCCGTTCGCGATGTTGGTCACGTTCCCCTGCAGGTTCGTGATATCGGTCGTGTTCTTCGCAACCTGCTGATTGGTCGCGTAGAGCTGCGAGCCGTTCACCGCGTCCGTGCTGGTTGCGCTGAGCGTGCCTGCCTGCACGTTGGTGATGCGCGTGCCGCCGGCGCCGCCGAGCGTGATCGAGGTCTTCGAGCTGTCGTCGTACTGTACCGCGAGCGCGCCGAGCTGGTTGAGACTCGACTGCACGCCCTTCAGCTGCTTCACGTTCACCGCGTCCGTATCGGCAGTGCCCGCGGCGACGTTCTTCAGCACGACGGCCGCATTCGTGTCACCGCCGATCAGCGATACCGAGTTCATCCGGTTGCCGTTCGCGTCGACGTCGTACTTGACGACGTTCTTCACGGCCTCGCCCGCCTGATTGGACACCTGCGTGATCTGCTGTTCGAGCGACGATTTCACGCCCGACAACTGGCCGCCGTTCACCGCGTCCGTGCTGCCCGCGGCGATGTTGCCGTCGGCCACGTTCGTCAGCTTCGTCGGTGCACCGCCACGCGCCGCGTTGTATGCGCCGGCCTTCGGGTCGAACTGCAGCGCGTCCTGCTGCAGCCCGGCGATCGCGGCCGTGTTGCCGGCGATGTTCGTTTCGGCGTTGCCGATGCGCGTTTCGTGATTCTCGAGCGTCGTCGTGTTGCTGCCGACGCGGCCGTCGAGGTTCGTGAGCGCGTCGCCGACGTTGTTGAACGAACCGCCGCCGACTTTATAGGCCGGCGCGCTGATCGAGCCGTCCGGATTCGCCGTTGCGCCGCCGCCCAGCGCGGCCGCCGTGCCGTCGGTCGCGCGGCGCAGTTGCGCGCCGTTCACCGCGTCCGTGCTGCCGGCCGCGACGTTGCCTTCCGCGATATTGGTCAGTCGCACCGGGCTCCCGCCGTTGCCTGCGCCGAGCGAAACCTGCTTCTTGCTCGCGTCGTCGTACTTCACGGCGAGCGCATCGAGTTGGCTGGTGCCGTCCTGAATCGCCGCGTTCAACTGGTCGACGTTGACCGCGTCCGTTCCGTTCTTGCCGGCCGCGACATTGCCGATGCGTTGCGGACCTTTGCCGCCGTGGCTCGCATCGTAGGTGCCGAGATTCGCGCTCCACTGGAGCGCGTCCTGCTGGAGCGCCGCGATGTTGCCCGTATTCGTGGTCACCTGGTTACCAAGCGTCGTCACGTTGTTGCTGACGGTCGTGATCGACTGGTTCAGCGTGTCGGTTGCCTTGCCGAGCTGGCCGACGTTCACGGCGTCGCTCGCGGCAATGCCGTCCGCCACGTTGTGCAGGCCGACCGGCGACTGCGCGCCCTTGCCGCCGAGCGTCACGCCGCTGTGCACGTCATCGTCGTACTGCACGGCGTTCTTCGTCGCGTTGCCGATCTGATTGTTGATCGACGTGCTCAGGTTGCCGAGCGTCGTGTTGATGTTGTTCGTCACGCTCGTGCTGAGCGACGACAGGCCGCCGTTCAGTTGCCCGACGTTCACCGCGTCGGTGTTCGCGACACCGGCGGCGACATTGTGCAGCGTCGTGCCGTTCGTGCCGGCGAACGTCACCGAGTCGAACCCGCTCTGGCCGTCGTACTTCACGTTGCGTGCGTCCGCTGCCTGCAGGTTGCTGATATTGGTGGTCGCCGTGCTCAGCGATGCATTGATGCCGGTGACGTTGCCCTGCAGGTTCGTGATGTTCGACGCCGCCGTCGAGATGGACGATTGCAGCGGCGCGATGCTGCCCGTCAGCTGACCGACGTTGACCGCGTCGGTGTTGGCGACGCCGGCCGCGACGTTGCCGATGCGTTGCGGACCGTTGCCGCCGTGGCTCGCATCGTACGCGCCGAGGTTCGTGTTCCACAGAAGCGCATCCTGCTGGAGCGCCGCGATGTTGCCCGTATTCGTCGTCACCTGGTTACCGAGCGTCGTCACGTTGTTGCCGACATTCGTAATCGACTGGTTGAGCGTGTCGGTTGCCTTGCCGAGCTGGCCGACGTTCACGGCGTCGCTCGCGGCAATGCCGTCCGCCACGTTGTGCAGGCCGACCGGCGACTGTGCACCCTTGCCGCCGAGCGTCACGCCGCTGTGTGCGTCATCGTCGTACTGCACGGCGTTCTTCGTCGCGTTGCCGATCTGGTTGGTGACCGACGTGCTCAGGTTGCCGAGCGTCGTGCTGAGGTTGTTCGTCACGCTCGTGCTGAGCGATGACAGGCCGCCGTTCAGCTGACCGACGTTGACTGCGTCCGTATTCGCGACACCCGCTGCGACGTTGTGCAGCGTCGTGCCGTTCGTGCCGGCGAACGTCACCGAGTCGAATCCGCTCTGGCCGTCATACTTCACGTTGCGTGCATCAGCCGCCTGCAGGTTATTGATGTTCGTTGTCGCCGTGCTCAGCGACGTGTTGATGCCGGTTACGCTGGTCTGCAGGTTCGTGATGTTCGACGCCGCCGTCGAGATGGACGTCTGCAGCGGTGCGATGCTGCCCTTCAGCTGACCGACGTTGACCGCATCGGTGTTGGCGACACCCGCCGCGACGCCGCTGATCGTCGTGCCGTTGCCGCCGTCGAGCGCGATCGCCGCATGCGAATCGTCGGTGTATTTCACGACGTTCTGCGTCGCCGTCACGATGCCGGTGCTGAGGCTGTTGCCCACGCTGGTCACGCGCGCGTCGACGTTGGCAATGCTCGTGCTGAGCGTGCCGTTCACGTTCTTCAGCTGCTGGACGTTGACGGCATCCGTATCGGCCGCGCCCGCCGCGACGTTCTTGAGCTGGCGCTCGTTGCCGATTGCGCCGAACGACACCGCGCCACCAACCGGCGCGGCCGTGCCGCCGAACACCGGCGTGCCGCCATTGTTCGCACCAACGCTGCCCGAGCCGATCGCCACCTGGTTGTTGTCGTTCGTCTGCGCGCCCGCGCCGATCGCCACGGATTGCGTGCCGCCGGCGCGCGTTTGGGTGGCCGCGTCATACGACGCACCGGCCGACACGCCGTCGCTCGACGTCGGGTTCGCGCCGCCGATCGCGACCGAACGATCACCGCTTGCCAGCGCCGAGTGACCGAGTGCGATCGAGCTCGTGCCGCGTGCGTCCGCGACGTTGCCGAGTGCCATCGAGAAGTCGCCGAGTGCAGCCGATTGGCGGCCGATGGCGAGCGCCGTATTGCCTTGCGCGACGGCCACCGTACCGATCGCCGTGGCCGAGTTTGCCAGCGCCTGCGCGCCGACGCCGACAGCAATCGAACCGCCGCTGCTGGTGCCGCCCTTGCTGGCCGCATTCGACTGGTCGCCGATCGCGATACCGCTGGTACCGGCCCTGGCATTCGTTCCCATCGTGACGTTCGTCGTGCTCACCGCCACGTAACTCCCGCTCTTGGTCGACACGCACAGCGGGTTCGTCCCGTCGATGCACTGACCGCTCAGCGCGTTGTCCGGGTTGCCTCGGTCGACGAAATTGTCCGCATGCGCGGCTCCGGCGATAAAGACACCTGCACCCGTGAACATGGCGGCGGCAAGCGCCGAAATCTGCTTCCTCTTCATGGTCTTCTGCTCCGTTTTATAGCGTTTGGTTTGAATACGGACTACTTACGTTTATTGAAGACTTCAGCTGCGATTACGATTGCGACTTCTGTGCGGAACCCGATGCCCATGCCCGGCTCGAGCGTGCCGAAGGCGACACGCATCGTCCGCCCGTAGCGACGGGACGTTCGAAAGCCCGGGCACGCCGTTTCTGTTACGGCCCGTTCCGTTAATCCAGGTAATGCATTAGGAATGCATATTGTTTTGCATGGGCGAATTCGCCCAGCGACTGAATCCGGAGATTCAACCCGCTTTTATGGACACCCCTGATTTGATGCCGCGCTGACCGCGACCAACCCCGCTTCTTTTATTTCATCCACGACAACCGGATTGTCGCCTGCGCACAACGGACATGCGTTCGGATGCACATCGATCGATGCCTCGGATCCGAATCGCACAACGTCCGTCACAACCCGCCGTGCCTTGTGTTGCTCGGTGCAACCCTGCGTTCAAAGTTCGGACGAATTATGGGACACGATCTAAAATTATTGAAGGTGACATTCTTTATAGATTGTAAAATTCAATATATTCAATAACTTGCGTTAAAAATGCTCATCTCGCAAACGATTTCGCGCCGTCAAAATTAATCTGGATGTTTTGTGGAGCGGATAAACTATTTGCCGAAGCGGATTAAAAATAAATTCCAGAAAAAAGTTTTCGACGAAAAATTGCCGAGCCGCGCGATTGCACGTGCGACGCGAATGAAAATGGCGGAATTGGACAGGCATCAGCATGCCGCGCCGCAAATGCAAATCACAATCCCCGATGAAGAATCAGAAAAACGGAATGAAGCGAATAGAGTCAATGCGTCTGGCGAGAATCTAAATATGCCCCTACAATTCGGCTCGCATCGATACCGGCAGCCGCGTGCTTTTCAGCGCACGACGACGGCAATGCACCGAATCTTTACCCACTCAGCGATCAAAACAACCGTGCGGGGTATTACGCCGGCCGGTTGTCCGTCGGGTAGTGGGCGAAATCCGAATATCGATGCGCTTGTACGTCGCCATAGAGCAGCTTCCGACGATTGATCCGAACCGGGCCGGCCACCCGCAGGAACGCAGCCAGCAGCCATTCCAGAACAGGTGCACGATGCATCCATCGATCTCCGCATTGGGCGATGCCCATATCCTGATCGTCGACGATCAGCCCGACCAGCTTCGCTTGCTGATCGACATCCTGCGCGGCACGGGGTGCCGGATCAGCATTGCATCCGACGGGCTGCAGGCGTGCCAGCGCGCGCAGGCGCTCATGCCCGACCTGATCCTGATGGATGTCCGCATGCCGCGCATGGACGGCTTCACCGCGTGCCGGCTGCTTGCCGCCGATCCGCTGACGTGCACGATTCCGGTCATCTTCCTGACCGTGGCCGGCGCATTGCACGAGCGCCTCGAGGGGTTCGAAATCGGCTGCGTCGACTATGTGGTGAAGCCGTTCGAGCCGGCCGAAGTGCTCGCGCGGATTCGCGTGCAGCTCGCGCGGGAGAAGCGCGACCGGCCCGTCGACACGGAAAGCCCGTTCGTGGCCGGCAAGGACGACGACATCATCGTGCGCGCGGCCATCCGCCATCTGGCGCGGACGCTGAACGACCCGCCGACGGTGGAACAACTGGCACGCGCGGTCGGCACGCATGAAAAGCGGCTCTCACGCGCGTTTCGCGACAATCTCGGCCAGACGGTGTTCGAGTATCTGCGGCACGAGCGGCTGCGGATCGCGCAGGATCTGCTGGATTCGACATCGCTCAGCATTGCCAGCATCGCGAAGGAAATCGGCTTTTCCACGCCGGCGAATTTCGCGACCGCCTTCCGCGAACGTTTCGGCCTCACGCCGACCGAGTGGCGGCGCCAGCGCCACGCCGGCGAACGTGCCGCGCGTCGGGAGCCGCAACGCGACGCTTAGGACGCGTACCGCGCACTCGCGATCACCAGTTGTATTTCGCGCTGGCCAGCACGGTCCGCTCGTTGCCGAACACGCAGACGGTGTACGACGTGCAACCACTGACATAACGCCGGTCGAACAGGTTCGCGACGTTCAGCGCGAACCGCCAGTGCGGCATCTCGTAGTGCAGCGCCAGGTCATACAGCGTCACACTCGGCACCGTCAGCGAGTTGTCGGGCGCGCCGGCCGACGCACTCTGGTAGCGCACGCCGCCGCCGATCCCAAGGCCCGACAGCGCACCCGTGCGCCAGGTCCAGTCGGCCCACATCGACGCCATCTGCCGCGGCAGCGGCACGGCCACCGGCCAGTGGTTCAGCGACGCGTCGTTCGCCTGCACGTTCTTGACGTCCTGATAGACATACGACGCGACGACCGACAGCTCGCGGCTGACCTTGCCGACCGCGCTCAGCTCGATCCCGCGCGAGCGCACCTTGCCGGTCTGCACGGACGTCGTGCCGGTCGGGTCGAGATTCACCGGCGTCGGCGTCGCGACGTTGGTCTGGTCGATCTGGTAGACGGCCGCGGTCAGGATCAGGTTCCTGCCCGGCGGCTGCCAGCGCAACCCGGCTTCCGTCTGCTTGCCGCGCGTCGGTTTAGGCAAGCCGCCGCCATACATCCTCACGCCGATGACGGGATCGAACGACGTCGAATAGCTCACGTACGGCGACAGCCCGGCGTCCCCCTGATAGGTGAGCCCGACGCGGCCGGAGAACGCACTGACGTCCTGCTGCGCCTGCGTGCCGGCCGTCCGGTCGTCGAATCTCGCATTGACGAAATCCTCGCGGCCGCCGAGCGTCAGTGTCCAGCGCTTCCAGCGGATCTGGTCCTGCGCGTACACGCCGAACCCGTTCATCGCCGTGTACTGGTCGACGTGGCCGAGCGACGTCGGGCCGGAGAAAATCGCGGCCGTGACGGGCCGGTAGACGGGGTGATACAGGTTGAGCGACGGCGCGAGCGCAAGCCACACGCTGTTGGTCGTCGTCTGCCGGTCATATTGCGCGCCGAGCAGCAGCGTGTGTTCGAGCGGCCCCGTGCCGAAGCGCGCCTGCGCGTGGTTATCGATATCGAGCCGGCTGTAGTTGAGCTGGAACAGCCCCGCATACCGCATCATGTTGGTGGTGCTGCGGGGCACCAGGCCGATGCCGAACACCGTCGCGTCGTCGAGCGACAGGTGCGACCAGCGCACGTCCTGGTGCAGCGACCAGATTGCATTCACGCGGTGCTCCAGCGTGTAGCCGACCGACCACTGCTTCTTCCGGTAGTCGTTGAACCCGGGGGCGCCCATGTAGATGTCCTGCGACAGGCGGCCGTTCGGGTTCGGCAACACCGTGCCCGATGCGGGCAGGAAGTTCGACGAGATATCGCTGCTGTCCTGCAGGAACGTCGCCGAGACCGTCAGCGACGTGTCGGCGTTCGGCCGCCATCGGAACGACGGCGCCAGCGCGACACGCCGGTCGCCGTTCGGGCCGGTTACCGCGTTGCCGTCCCGCGCCACGCCGATGAAGCGGTACGCATACCGGCCGTCCGGGTCGAGCGCATCGCCGACATCGACCATGAACTGCTTGCGCGCGTCATTGCCGATCTGCACGCCGGCTTCGCGGACACGCTCGCCGTCGGCGAGCTTCGTGTGCGCGTCGACGATCGCGCCGGGCTCCCCCGCGCCGTACAGCACCGACGTCGGCCCGCGCAGCACGGCGATCGAGTCGATCGTGTACGGGTCGACGCGCCAGTTCGCGATCACGGCCGTATTCGGTGCGGCCACGCCGTCGACGTACAGCGTCGGGGTGAAGCCGCGCAGCGCCGCATACCAGTCGGTGCGGCTGTCGGCGCCGAACGTCGCGAATCCCGGCACGTAGCGCAGCGCCTGGTTCAGGTCGGTCGCGCCCGTCATCTCGATCTGCTGCGCGGTCACGAGATTGATCGTTTGCGGAATCTCGGCCACCGGCGTGTCGGTCTTCGTGCCGGCCGTGGAACGCAGCCCGACGAGCCCGCTCGACGCGCCGTCGGCCTTCCCTGTCACGTCGATTGCCGGCAGCACGGCCGCCGCCGCGCCGGCCGGCGGCGTGGCTGCCGCACCCGATGCCTGCGCGTGTGCGCCGCCCGTTGCCGCCACATACAACGCGCTCCCGGCAGCGATCGCCCTCGCGCGTCGCGCCGCACCCGTCCCCGTTACCATCGTTCCATGCTCCGTCGTGCTGGTAGCCGATTCGGCCTGATCGCGGCGCGACGCACCGTCGGCGTCCGCCCTGTGTTGTCATGCTTGCGATACTGGTTGCGCGCGAGTCGGCATGCTCCGCCAATGGCGTCGTTCGCGAGCGCAGCGATGATACCGGGCGAACGTGGCGAGGTCTTTAAAAAAGTGCGTCGGTGTTCGCCGCGTGGAAGGCGGGGCCGGCTCGGGATCGATCCATACGGCTGCCGCCGGGCAAGGCGGATGAAAGACGGGGGCGCTAGACTGCGTGCGCCCCCGGAGCGGCCTCGGACTGCACGGCCCCGCGCGCGTCACCAGGCTTTGCCGGCCGCACACGTCCAGCGTCGCGATGTTGCCCGCCCAGGGTCGGCTTCCGTGATTGCCACACCACCGTCACCACCGAGGACCGTATGCGCCGCATGTCGACTCGACCGCTGTTCGCCGCGTTGCTCGCCGTGAGCGCGCTCTTCGCCGCCGTGCCGCCGGCCCGCGCCTGCGACATCCCTGCGGCCGTCACGACGATCGATCCACCTGGCTACTATGACGACGCCGCGGGCTATGCGCGCGCCGTGAAGCCGATGCGCGATTTCATTTCACGGCTCAATGCGTCGGCGGACCACGGGGACTGGTCGTGCGCGGCGAGCCTGCTGGAAAGCTGGGCATGGGCCGATGCGCTGATGGGCCGGATCTCCGGATACCAGGGCTACTACGAGCGTTCGTGGGCCGGCACCGACTTCGCGATGGTGATCCTGCGCATGCCGCGCGACGTGCGCGAAGCCAACCGCGCGCGGTTCGATGCGATCGATCCGTGGCTCGAACGCATCGCGATCGCCACCCGCGATGCGGAGGCGATCAACCATTTGCACAACAACCTCGTGTACTGGGCCGGACTCGACCTGATCGCCATCGGCACCGTGACCGGCAACACGAGCCTCGTCGACTCGGGGCTGCTGCGGGTTCGCGAAGGTATCCGCGACATCGGCCCCGACGGTTCGCTCGCGCGCGAAGTCAAACGCGGCAACCGCGCGCTGCACTACCACACGTTCGCGCTGCTCCCGCTCGTGTTCGCGGCGGAACTCGTGCAGCGGCGCCATATCGATCTCTACCGGGAAAACGACGGCGCGATCGGCCGCCTCGCGAATCTCGTCATCAACGCGGTGGAAAACCCCGCGAGCTTCACGGCCATCACGCCGGTCAGGCAGGAACTGTTCCCGTGGACGTTTCGCGATGAACTGAGCTGGGTCGAGCCGTACTACGCGCGCTTTCACGATAGCCGCCTGCCGGCGATCATCGCGCCGCGCCGCCCGTTCAGTGAATGGCGGCTCGGCGGCGAAGTGACGGCGGTCTGGGGTGCGCCGCTGCCATAAGCCTGGCCACCCGCGCACGTGGCGCATCCTGAGCGTCGCCGTATCGTCGGCCGGCAGCTTCTCGCGAAAATGTTGCAGCCGCGGCGGCCGCTCGATACCGATAGGCACATTCAATCGAGGCTGTCCGGATCGCCTGCGAGGCACTCGTTCAGCACGCGCGCGTCCGCCTGCCGGTCCAGCGACAGGCATACGTCGCCCAGGGCTTCGACCTGCGCAGGACCGAGCGCCATGCCCGCCAGCTCACGAAATTTTGCCAGCAGCGCGGCGTCGGACAGCGGGTTGCGCGGATCGCCGAGCGCGATCGGCACATGACGCGATTCCCGCATTCCGTCCGCGCGATACAGGGTGACCGTCGGCTCGTCGAGATCGCCGAGTGCGGGATCGACGTCGACCTCGATGCGCGCGAGCAGCGCGGTGACGCGCGGATCGGTGCGCCGGTCGTCGCGATAGACGCCGAGCCCCGTGTCGCCGAACGCGAGTGCCGCCGCCACCGCGTACGGCAGGCTCATTTGCGCGGATGACAGCGTTGACAGGTCGCGGCCGCCGCACATCCGTGCCACGAACGCGCTCGCCCGCACGACCACCCGCTCGATCTCGCCCGCGTCGAACGTGCGTCCGTCCGCAAGCTGCAGTGCCGCGTCGACGGCCGCATGCGCACTGCGGCACGATGCGTGCGGCTTGATCGAGCAGCGCATCAGCTTCCAGTGCTCACCCAGGCCGTCGGTCAAGGCGTCGGGCACACGGGACTGCGCGGCGAACGTGTTGAAGAAGCCGCCCCATACGTCGTCGAACACGCGGGCGGGACCGCTTACGCCTTCGCGCGCGAGCAGCGCTGCCAGCACGCCGCCTTCGGCCGCGCGCCCGGCGTGCAGCCGCTTCGTCTGCGACCCGTCGTGGATGAAGCTCCACAGCCCGCCGGAAAAGCTCGCCGCATGACCGAGCGCATCGCGCGTGCGTGCGGCGTCGAGCCCGAGCACGCGCGCGCTGGCGGCCGCCGCGCCGAACACGCCGCAACTGAGGGTCGAGTGCCAGCCCGCACCGTTGTGAACCGAGTAGCCGCCGGCCGCCTCGAGTACGCGCCGGCCCACGTCGTAGCCGAGCACGATCGCCGCCACGCATTCCCGGCCCGTCACGGGACGGCCGGCACACGACAGCGCGGCGAGCACGGCAGGCAGCACGACCGCCCCCGAATGATCGCAGCCGCCGGAATCGTCGAGTTCGAGCGCGTGCGCGGCAATGCCGTTGACGAACGCC
>NZ_JAAGPO010000014.1:0-270 GCF_017104825.1 Burkholderia sp. Ac-20345
GATCGATCGTGTATATCTCGGTGGTGGGCGGGTCATTAAAAAAAAAAAAAAAAAAAAAATATTTTTATGTCTGTTTATGTAAAAAAAATAAAATATATTACGTGAATCTAACAGATGTCTCAGTGCATTAAATTGTCACATACTCCACTGCAGTACTCAGCACGCCGTAGCTAGTGTCAGTCAACGATTATGTCTAACTCTAGATTAACTATAATGTATCTTGCTTCATCCATATAATGCTAGATATTGAGTCAGACACGACAAGCTATT